>NZ_KV825030.1:0-501 GCF_001816085.1 Micrococcus sp. HMSC31B01 | reverse complement strand
GGGGAAGCCGAACAGCTCGGACTGCCAGGTCCCCATCACCTTCCCGCAAGACACCCAGGGGTTGATGTCACAGCTGGTGATGTACCCGGCATCCTCGTACAGCTCCAGGCGTTCGAGCACCAGGATCGCCGAGGCCACCCAGCCGACCACCCCGGTGATCAACAGCACCAGGCCGAACGGACGGTGCCGGGCGACAGTCGGTATCCCCGCTACGTCGGAGGCCTGCCCGGTACCGGCAGGGCGGTCGGTGGTGGTCGTGGGGATCGTCACGGGTGAATTGGTGTCGGTGTCGGGGACACTCATGGGCCCGGTCAGTCCGTCGTGGCGGCGGCGTCGACCTCGGCGCGGAACTGCTCGAGGGTGTTCAGAGTGAGCATCTGTCCGTCCAGGAAGAAGGTCGGGGTGCCCTGCACGCCCAGCGCGGTCCCGTCGGCCACGTCGGCCTCGATGCGGTCGCGGGTGGCCGGGTCAGCCACCGCGGCATCGTAGGCGGCCATGTCC
>NZ_KV825029.1:0-1443 GCF_001816085.1 Micrococcus sp. HMSC31B01 | reverse complement strand
CGGGCGGGTGCCACGCGACCGGCGCGGCCGTCGCGCCCGGACCTGCCGGGGACGCCGCGACGAGGAGCAGCGCGTCACGCGTGGACGGTGCGGGCGTGGCCCGGGACACGGGGCCGAGGTCGCCCATCCCCAGGGCGAGGACGAGCCAGGCGAGCAGGGCTGCCGCGACGCACCCCGCGATGCGCGGACGCGGGAGCGGACGGGGGAGGAGCGTGCGAGGGGTCATGGCGTCAGCCTGGCGTTCCGGGCGGCCGCGTGGCAGGCCCGCAGTCCCATCGTGGAGAGCGCCCGCCGCACCGGCCCCTGTGCAGGAGTCGGCGATGGGAGCGGGCGCCCACCTGGGGTAGGATTCACCTCAGCGGTGTCCTGTGGCCGGCCCTGTGCTGTGCCCCGGACGCCGACTCCGCGCATCGCGGTGGGTCGCTTCAGCGGCCCAGCCCCCACGCTCGGTCCCGTCCCCGCCGTCCTCCTGGAGAGGACGTCGGCGCGGGTGCTCGTGGGGCCCGGCAGCCCGCCGTCGTGGTGCCAGGGGCCGCCCGACCGGGCCGGCCGCCAACCGTCAAGAAATCGACCGGCAGACCGCCCGCGCGTGAAGCGCGGGGTGCCACGGCTGCCACAGAAGGGAACGTCATGCCCGTCGTGACCATGCGCCAGCTCCTCGACTCCGGTGTCCACTTCGGCCACCAGACCCGCCGCTGGAACCCCAAGATGAAGCGCTTCATCTTCACCGAGCGCAACGGCATCTACATCATCGACCTCCAGCAGTCGCTGTCCTACATCGACCGCGCCTACGAGTTCGTCAAGGAGACCGTCGCCCACGGCGGCACCATCCTGTTCGTCGGCACCAAGAAGCAGGCCCAGGAGGCCATCGCGGAGCAGGCCGGTCGCGTGGGCATGCCCTACGTGAACCACCGCTGGCTCGGCGGCATGCTGACCAACTTCTCCACCGTCTCCAAGCGCGTGCAGCGCATGAAGGAGCTCGAGGAGATCGACTTCGAGGACGTGGCCGGCTCGCAGTTCACCAAGAAGGAGCTGCTGCTGCTCAACCGTGAGCTCGAGAAGCTGCAGGCCAACCTCGGCGGCATCCGCAACATGGCCAAGACCCCCTCCGCCGTGTGGGTCGTGGACACCAAGAAGGAGCACCTGGCCGTCGACGAGGCCCAGAAGCTCGGCATCCCGGTCGTCGCCATCCTGGACACCAACTGCGATCCGGACGAGGTCGCCTACCCGATCCCGGGCAACGACGACGCCATCCGCTCCGTGAACCTGCTGACCCGCGTGGTCGCGGACGCCGTCGCCGAGGGCCTGATCGCCCGTCAGGGCGGCAAGTCCGGCCAGGCGGCCGCCGAGCCGATGGCCGAGTGGGAGCGCGAGCTGCTCGAGCAGCACAACGCCCAGCAGGCCGAGCAGGCTGAGCAGGCCGAGGCCCCCGCCGCCGAGGCG
>NZ_KV825028.1:0-804 GCF_001816085.1 Micrococcus sp. HMSC31B01 | reverse complement strand
CCCCGCCAATGGCGCAACAACACCACACCACCGGGACCGTGAGGTCACCGCTCGCGCGTCAAGCCTTCGTTGCGACCTTCCCGCGCGATCAGGTCACGGGACGCGCTGTCGTCGGCACGGACCTGATGGGCGGTCTCAAGCACTTCGTCGATGTCGCTGTCGGGGATGACGACGGCTCCCGATGAGTCGCAGAAGATGTACTGGCCCGGATAGATGCCCACTCCTTCGATGACGACGGGAATATTTGCCTGAAACGGCGTGACCACTGCTCCACCCCAGGCGACGGCCTCTCCCGAGCACCATGCGGCGAACGGTTCCGCGGCCAGTTCGTCGAAGTCGCGAAGGCGTCCGTCAGTTAGGACGCCGGCGAGGCCGACGTTGGTCGCACGGGAGAGCTTCGTTCCACCGGCGAGAGACGTCGAGCTGTGGCCGTTGCTGGCCATCACGAGGACCGTGTTGCCGGGATTGGCTGGTGATCCGTCGACGGCCTGGTGGAACAGCCGTCCGAAGGTGTATTCCTCCGGGTCAAGTATGGCGTGGCAGGTCGGGAAGAAGGAGATCGTCGCGACGCGCCCGAACAGGATGCGTTCGGGTGCCGGGCTGACGAGCCCGGTGATATGGGCGCGGTGACGGTGCTTCCGGCCGAGCGCATCGGTCAGGTCTGCGCATGTGAGGACTGCGGCTGACGCTGCGCGACGTCGCTCCACCGCGTTGTCTTCATCTTCGTTCACGGTCGTTCCGCATCATTCCTCCGTCACTGATGACGCGGGGGCGTGCCACCGGCTCAGCGGTGGCACGCCCCCA
>NZ_KV825027.1:0-10777 GCF_001816085.1 Micrococcus sp. HMSC31B01 | reverse complement strand
GCAGCAGGGCCCGGTCGGGATCGGCGGCGTGGCCGAGGAGCTCGACGAGGGGACGCACGTCCACGCCCTCGAACTCGGGCGAGGTGAGCAGCGTCTGCACGCGGCCGGCGTCGGCGACGCCGGCGTGCGCGAGGGTGCGGCGGTCCGGGGCGTCGGCGGTCGCCGCGTCGGGCAGGGCGGACACGGCCGGCGCCTCAGAGGCCGGAGAGGTAGCGCCGCAGCTCGTACGGCGTGACCTCCACCCGGTAGTCGTCCCATTCCTGGCGCTTGTTGCGCAGCAGGGCGTCGAAGACGTGCTCGCCCAGCACGGATGCCACGAACTCGGACTCCTCGGCGGCGCGCAGGGCGTCGTGCAGGGTGCCGGGCAGGGGGACGTGGCCGAGCACGCGCCGCTCGTGGGTGGTCAGCGCGCTGACGTCCTCGGCGGCGGACTCGGGCAGCTCGTAGCCCTCCTCGATGCCCTTGAGCCCGGCCGCGATCAGCAGGGCGTAGGCCAGGTACGGGTTGGCCGAGGCGTCGATGCCGCGGTACTCGATGCGGGCCGAGCCGGCCTTGTCCGGCTTGTACAGGGGCACGCGCACGAGCGCGGAACGGTTGTTGTGGCCCCAGGAGACGTACGAGGGCGCCTCGCCGCCGCCCCACAGGCGCTTGTAGGAGTTCACGAACTGGTGGGTGACGGCGCTGATCTCCACGGAGTGGCGCAGCAGGCCCGCGATGAACCGGCGGCCCGTCACGGAGAGCCGGAACTCGTCCGCGGGGTCGTAGAAGGCGTTGGAGTCGCCCTCGAAGAGGGAGATGTGGGTGTGCATGCCCGAGCCGGGGTGCTCGGAGAACGGCTTGGGCATGAACGTGGCGTACGTGCCCTGGGCGGCGGCGACCTCCTTGACGACGGTCCGGAAGGTCATCACGTTGTCCGCCGTCGTGAGCGCGTCCGCCGCGCGCAGGTCGATCTCGTTCTGGCCGGGGCCGTTCTCGTGGTGGCTGAACTCGACGGAGATGCCCATGCCCTCGAGGAGGCTGACGGCGTCGCGGCGGAAGTCGGCCGCGTCGGAGCCGGGCACGTTGTCGAAGTAGCCCGCGCGGTCCACGGGCACCGGCTCCCCGTCCGGGCCGGGCTGGTCCGACTGCAGGAGGTAGAACTCGATCTCCGGGTGGGTGAAGCACGTGAAGCCCTGGTCCGCGGCCCGGTCCAGCACGCGGCGCAGCACGTGCCGCGGGTCGGCGGGGGCGGGGCGGCCGTCCGGGGTGAGCACGTCGCAGAACATCCGGGAGCTCTGTCCCTGGTCGCCGCGCCAGGGCAGGATCTGGAAGGTCGAGGGATCGGGCTGCAGCAGCATGTCCGACTCCGAGATGCGGGTGTATCCGTCGATCGAGGAGCCGTCGAAGCCCAGGCCCTCCGTGAAGGCGTTCTCCACCTCGGCCGGAGACAGGGCCACCGACTTCAGCGTACCGATCACGTCCGTGAACCAGAGCCGGACGAACCTGACGTCCCGGTCCTCGATGGTGCGGAGCACGTAGTCCTGCTGTCGATCCATGCCGCCACTCTAGACGCGCCGCGTAGACTCCGGCCCATGTCTGCTCCCCAGTCCCCCCGGCAGCCTGACGACACCGCCCCCTACGGGCCGCCCGCCCCGTCCCGGTACCGGACGGTCCACCTGCAGCGGGCCAAGGACGAGGGCCGGCGCTTCGCGATGCTCACCACCTACGACGCGATGACGGCGGCCCTGTTCGACGAGGCCGGCGTCGAGGTGCTGCTCGTGGGCGACTCGGTGGGCAACACCGTGCTGGGCCATCCCACCACCCTGCCGGTCACCCTGGACCAGATGATCCTGTTCACCCAGGCCGTGGTGCGCGGTGCCGAGCGTGCCCTCGTGGTCGCGGACCTGCCCTTCGGCTCGTACGAGGCCTCCCCGCGGCAGGCCGTCGAGTCGGCCGTGCGCCTCGTGAAGGAGTCCGGCGCGCACGCCGTCAAGGTGGAGGGCGACGAGCGCTTCGCCGAGCACGTGGCCGCGATGACGGCAGCCGGCGTCGCGGTCATGGCCCACATCGGCTTCACCCCGCAGTCCGAGCACGTGCTCGGCGGCTACCGGGTGCAGGGCCGCGGCGCGGGGGCGGCCGAGCGGATGACGGCGTCGGCCCGGGCCCTCGAGGCCGCGGGGGCGTTCGCCGTCCTGATGGAGATGGTCCCCTCGGACGTCGCCGCCGCCGTCGACGCCGCGCTGCGGGTGCCCACCGTGGGCATCGGCGCGGGCCCGGGCACCACGGGCCAGGTGCTCGTGTGGCAGGACATGCTCGGCCTGCGCGAGGGCCGGGTGCCCCGGTTCGTCCGTCAGTACGCCCGCCTGCACGAGGTCGTGGGTGAGGCGGTCCGGGCCTATCGCGCGGACGTGCTCGACGGCGCGTTCCCGGCCCCGGAGCACGGCTTCGAGGGCTGAACCCGCCCCCTGAGACGACCGGGCCCCCGTCCCTCAGGACGGGGGCCCGGTGTCGTCCGGTGCCGCGGTCAGGAGGCGTCATCGACGGGACGGCTGTCCCAGTCGTCGTCGCGCGCGTCCTCCGCGTCGGCGGCCTCGTTGTTCGCCCGCACGCGGTCCATCGCGGCCTGGGCCTCCTCACGGGTGCCGAACGGGCCCAGCAGCTGGGACCAGTCCGACTGGGCGCCCACCTCCACCTGATGCGTGTTGACGTTGTACCAGAACTCGCTCGTCTCGGTCATGGGGGCCACAATAGCCGGGCCGATAGGCTGGAGGACATGTCCCAGCGTCAGAACCCCGCCGTCCCGTCCAGCCACAACGGTCCCCGCCCCGCGGGCCCCACCGCACCGGAGCCCGGGTCGCTCGCCCCCGTCGGCACTCTGACGCCCGGGGCCCCGTCCCCCGCCCCGCCCGTGCCGGCCGCGATCCCGCGCCCCGAGTACGTCGGCAAGGCCACCCCGGACGAGGGCAACGCCTCGGACGTCTACGACGCCGCCGGCATCGAGCGGATCCGCGCCGCCGGCCGCCTGGCCGCGCAGGCCATGGAGCACACCGCCGCCCACATCCGCCCGGGCGTCACCACGGACGAGCTGGACCGGATCGCGCACGCCTTCCTCGTGGAGCGCGGCGCCTACCCGTCCTGCCTGGGCTACCGCGGCTTCCCGCGGTCCATCTGCACCTCGATCAACGAGGTCATCTGCCACGGCATCCCGGACGGCACCGTCCTGGAGGACGG
Source organism: Micrococcus sp. HMSC31B01 (assembly GCF_001816085.1). Classification (NCBI taxonomy): domain Bacteria; kingdom Bacillati; phylum Actinomycetota; class Actinomycetes; order Micrococcales; family Micrococcaceae; genus Micrococcus; species Micrococcus sp. HMSC31B01. The sequence continues at coordinate 7,567 of NZ_KV825027.1, read as the reverse complement.
GGACATCGTCAACCTGGACATCACCGCGTACCTGGACGGCGTCCACGGGGACCACAACCGCACCTACCTGGTCGGCGACGTGGACGAGGAGTCCCGGCTGCTCGTCGAGCGCACCGAGGAGGCCCTGCGCCGCGGCATCCGCGCCGTGAAGCCCGGCCGTCAGGTCAACGTGATCGGCCGCGCCATCGAGTCCTACGCCAAGCGCTTCGGCTACGGCGTGGTGCGCGACTTCATCGGCCACGGCGTGGGCGTGGACTTCCACTCCGGCCTCGTGATCCCCCACTACGACGCGGCCCCGGCCCACGACCGCCTGCTCGTGCCCGGCATGGTGTTCACCATCGAGCCGATGCTCACCCTCGGCACGATCGAGTGGGACCAGTGGGACGACGGCTGGACCGTGGTGACCCGCGACCGCCGTCGCACCGCGCAGTTCGAGCACACGATCGTGGTCACGGACGACGGCGCGGAGATTCTCACGCTGCCGTGACCCGGCACTAAGCTGGGGGCCGTGACGACGCACACCAGCACCGCCCAGCGCTCCTCCAAATACCCCACGACGATCGGCATCGACGTCGGGGGGACCGGCATGAAGGGCGGCCTGGTCCGCCTCGGGTCGGGGCCGAAGGCGGGCACCCTGCGCGGGGACCGCTTCCGCATCCCCACGCCGCAGCCGGCCATGCCCGAGCCCGTGGCGGCGACCCTGGCGGCCATCACCGCCGAGCTCGACGGGCGCGAGAAGGCGCCGAAGCCCTCCGCCCCGCTGGGTGTGTGCTTCCCCTCGATCGTCAAGGACGGGGTGTGCCTGTCCGCGAACAACATCGACCACTCGTGGATCGGCACGGACCTGCGCGGCAGGTTCGAGGAGCACCTGCGCCGCCCCGTGACCGTGGTCAACGACGCCGACGCGGCCGGCCTCGCGGAGGCCCGCTACGGGGCCGGGCGGGGCGTGCGCGGCCTGGTGCACGTGATCACCCTCGGCACCGGCATCGGCGGCGCGATGATCCACGACGGCGTGCTCGTCCCGAACTTCGAGGTCGGCTCCCTGGAGCTCGACGGCGTGATGGCCGAGTCGCGGGCCTCCGCGAAGGCCCGGGAGCGCGATCAGCTCAGCTGGGCCGAGTACGCCGAGCGACTGCAGCGCTTCTTCTCCCACGTGGAGCGGATCTTCTCGCCGGACCTGTTCATCGTCGGCGGCGGCATCTCCAAGCGGCCGGACGACTACCTGCCGCTGCTGCGCCTGCGCACCCCGATCGTCCCGGCCCAGCTGCAGAACAACGCGGGCATCGTGGGCGCCGCCCTGGCCGCGCACGGGTCGCTCGCCGACGGCAACTGAGGGCGCAGACACCGAGGGCGGTTCCGGCTTCCCCTCCGGAACCGCCCTCGGCAGTCTTGCCGGGCCGACCGAGGTCGACCCGGGGATCACTGTAGCGCCTGGAGGCCGTGCGCACCACTGCAGCGTCGATCCCGGCCGCGCCGTCGCATCGGCCCAGGTCAGCGGGTGAACAGCCGCGGCTGCACGGCGGGACGGCCGCGGTCGTCCCCGTCACCGGCCCGGAGCTCCGCGATGGCCTCCTCGAAGTCGTCGAGGGACTCGAAGTCCCGGTAGACGGAGGCGAAGCGCAGGAAGGCCACCTGGTCGAGACGGCGCAGCGGATCGAGGATGGCCAGGCCGACGTCGTGGGCGTCCACCTCGGCGTTGCCCGTGGCACGGACCGTCTCCTCGACCTCCTGGGCGAGCATGGCCAGGTCGTCGCTCGTCACCGGCCGCCCCTGGCACGCCTTCCGGACGCCGTTGATCACCTTGGAGCGGTCGAACGGCTCCGCCACCCCGGAGCGCTTGACGACGGTCAGGGCGGTGGTCTCCATGGTGGTGAACCGCTTGCCGCAGGCCTGACACTGCCGACGCCGACGGATGGCGGAGCCGTCGTCGAGGGAGCGTGAATCCACCACGCGCGAGTCCTCATGACGGCAGAACGGGCAGTGCATCAGCTCTCTCCTCCTGGGCGGGGCACTCCCATGCTACGTCCGCTCAGCCGAGGCAGGCCGGACCCAGCAGGATCTTGAGGTCCCCGAACAGCGCCGGGTTCGGGCTCACCCGGAACTGCGGGCCCAGCTGGAACTCCTGCGTGGCACGCTGGCCCACCAGGGACAGCCGCACCTCCGAGGAGCCCTCGTGGGTGCGCAGCACGTCCGCCAGCTGGCCCATGACCTGCTCCGTGGCCTTGAACGCGGGCAGCGTGATCCGCACGGGGCCGCCGGGGCCGTCCGAGAGCTCCGGGATGGTCAGCTCCATCGCCGACAGGGACACCGACCCGTCGTCCCGGCGCTGCACCCTGCCCTTGACGGCGACGACGAGGTCCTCGGCCAGCATCATCGCGATGGGCGCATACACCTGGCCGAAGAACATGACGTCCATCGAGCCGCCGAGGTCCTCGATCTCGCAGCGCGCGTACGCGTTGCCCGAGGACTTGGCGATGCGGCGCTCGAGCGTGGTGATCAGGCCCGCGATGGTGACGATCGCGCCGTCGGCGGGCCCGTCGTCGTCGAGCACGCGGGTGATCTGGACGTCGGCGTGCTGGGCCAGGACGCCGTCGAGGCCCTGCAGCGGATGGTCGGACACGTACAGGCCCAGCATCTCGCGCTCGAACGCGAGCTTCTCCTTCTTCGCCCACTCCGGCAGGTCCGGGACGGCGACGCCGTCCGCGGCGTCGGAGTCGTCCTCGTCGCCGCCGCCGAGCGCGAACAGGTCGAAGGTGAACTCGCCGTGATCCTCCTTGCGCTTCTGCGCCACGGTGGCGTCCACGGCCTCCTCGTGCACGGCCAGCAGGGCGCGGCGGGCGTAGCCGAGGGAGTCGAAGGCGCCGGCCTTGATCATGGACTCGATGGTGCGCTTGTTGCACACCACGAGCGGCACCTTCGCCAGGAAGTCGCCGAAGCCCGTGTACGAGCCCTTGTCCTCGCGCGCCTGGACCATGCCCTTGACCACGTTGGCGCCCACGTTGCGGACGGCGCCCATGCCGAAGCGGATGTCCCGGCCGACGGGGGTGAAGGTCAGGTGGGACTCGTTCACGTCCGGGGGCAGCACCGTGATGCCCATGTGGCGGCACTCGTTGAGGTACATGGCCAGCTTGTCCTTGTCGTCGCCCACCGAGGTGAGCAGCGCCGCCATGTACTCCGCCGGGTAGTGCGCCTTGAGGTAGGCCGTCCAGTAGGAGACCAGGCCGTAGGCGGCCGAGTGCGCCTTGTTGAACGCGTAGTCCGAGAAGGGCAGCAGGATGTCCCACAGGGCCTTCACCGCGGCCTCCGAGTAGCCGCGGTCCAGCATGCCCTGGTGGAACGCCTCGTACTGCTTGTCCAGCTCCGACTTCTTCTTCTTGCCCATCGCGCGGCGCAGGATGTCGGCCTGGCCGAGCGAGTAGCCCGCCACCTTCTGGGCGATCGCCATGACCTGCTCCTGATACACGATCAGGCCGTAGGTGGTGTCCAGGATCTCCCGCAGCGGCTCCTCCAGCTCCGGGTGGATCGGGGTGATCTCCTGCTGCCCGTTCTTGCGCAGCGCGTAGTTGGTGTGCGAGTTCGCGCCCATGGGGCCGGGGCGGTACAGGGCGATGGTCGCCGAGATGTCCTCGAAGTTGTCCGGGCGCATCATCTTCAGCAGCGAGCGCATGGGCCCGCCGTCGAGCTGGAACACGCCGAGGGTGTCACCGCGGGCCAGCAGCTCGTAGGCCGCCGGGTCGTCCACGTCGAGGGTCTCCAGGTCCAGGTCCACGCCCTGGTTCGCCTTCACGTTCTCGAGCGCGTCCGAGATGATCGTGAGGTTGCGCAGCCCCAGGAAGTCCATCTTGATCAGGCCCAGGGACTCCGCCATCGGGTAGTCGAACTGCGTGATGACCTGGCCGTCCTGCAGGCGGCGCATGATCGGGATGACGTCGATCACCGGCACCGAGGACATGATCACGCCGGCCGCGTGCACGCCCCACTGCCGCTTCAGGCCCTCGAGGCCCTTGGCGGTCTCGAAGACCTCCTTCGCCACCGGGTCCGTGGCGATCAGCTCGCGGAAGGGCGCGGCCTCCCCGTAGCGCGGGGCCGCGGGGTCCTCGATGTCCTTGAGCGGGATGTCCTTGGCCATCACCGCCGGCGGCAGCGCCTTGGTGAGGGACTCGCCCATCGAGAACGGCTGGTCCATCACGCGGGCCGAGTCCTTCAGGGCCTGCTTGGTCTTGATGGTGCCGTACGTGACGATCATGGTGACGCGCTCGTCGCCGTACTTGCGGGTGACGTAGTCGATCACCTCGGAGCGACGGCGGTCGTCGAAGTCGACGTCGAAGTCGGGCATGGACACGCGGTCCGGGTTGAGGAACCGCTCGAAGATCAGCCCGTGCTTGAGCGGGTCCAGGTCCGTGATGCGCAGCGCGTACGCCACCATCGATCCGGCGCCCGAGCCACGGCCCGGGCCCACCCGGATGCCGTTCTCCTTCGCCCAGTTGATGAAGTCGGCCACGACGAGGAAGTACCCGGGGAAGCCCATCGAGATGATGACGTCCAGCTCGTAGTCCGCCTGCTTGCGCACGTGGTCCGGCACGCCGTCCGGGTAGCGGTAGGCCAGACCGGAGGCGACCTCCTTGATGAGCCAGCTGGTCTCGTCCTCGCCCTCCGGCGTGGGGAAGACCGGCATGTAGTTGGCCTTCGTGTCGAACTCGACCTCGCACCGCTCGGCGATGAGCAGCGTGTTGTCGCAGGCCTCGGGCAGCTCCGCGAACAGCTCGCGCATCTGCCGCGGAGACTTCAGGTAGTACTCGGTGCCGGAGAACGCGAAGCGGGAGCCGCCCTGGTCGTAGCTGGGCTCGTTGAGCTTCGAGCCCGACTGCAGGGCCAGCAGCGCCTCGTGCGCCTTGGCGTCGTGCTCGTGGGTGTAGTGCAGGTCGTTCGTGGCCACGAACGGCAGGCCCAGGTCCTTGGCGAGCCGGCGCAGGTCCGTCATCACCCGGCGCTCGATGTCGAGGCCGTGGTGCATGATCTCGCAGTAGTAGTTGTCCTTGCCGAAGATGTCCCGGAAGTCCGAGGCCGCCTGCATCGCCTCCCGGTACTGGCCCAGGCGCAGGCGCGTCTGCACCTCGCCGGAGGGGCAGCCCGTGGTGGCGATCAGGCCCTTCGAGTACTGGCTCAGCAGCTCCCGGTCCAGCCGCGGCCACTTGGCGTACACCGAGTCCAGCGAGGCGATCGAGCCCATCCGGAACAGGTTGTGCATCCCCTCGGTGGTCTCGCTCAGCAGCGTCATGTGCGTGTACGCACCGCCGCCGGACACGTCGTCCCCCCGCTGGTGGGGCTCGCCCCAGCGGGTCTTCTCCTTGTCCGTGCGGTGCTGCTGCCCGGGGGCCACGTAGGCCTCGAGCCCGATGATCGGCTTGACTCCCGCCGCCTTCGCCTTGGACCAGAAGTCGTAGGCGCCGAAGAGGTAGCCGTGGTCCGTGATGGCCAGCGAGTCCATGCCCAGCCGCTGGGCCTCGGCGAACAGGTCGTCCAGCTTCGCGGCGCCGTCGAGCATGGAGTACTCGGTGTGCGTGTGCAGGTGGACGAAGCCGCCGTCCTTCACGGCGTCGGCGCGGGCGTCGGCGGACACGGTCATGCGGGGTGGGCCTTTCGACGGGGAGGACGGCGGGGCCGCACCAGCCTACTCGTGGTGCCCGGGCGGCGGGGCCGGACCCGGACGGGGGTCACGTCGACGGTGCCGGCTCAGTCCTGGTCGCCGCGCAGCGCCGCCAGGGCGTGGGCGAGGTCGTCCGGGTACGGGGAGGTGATCGTCACCGGCTCCCCCGTGACCGGGTGCGGGAACGCCAGCCGGTGGGCGTGCAGCCACTGGCGGGTCAGCCCGAGCTCGGCCGCCAGTCGCGGATCCGCCCCGTACGTGAGGTCGCCGACGCACGGGTGGCGCAGCGCCGAGGTGTGCACGCGGATCTGGTGGGTGCGCCCGGTCTCCAGGTGGACCTCGAGCAGGGTGGCCCGGCCGAACACCTCGAGCGTCTCGTAGTGGGTCACGGACGGCCGGCCGTCGTCGAGCACCGCGAACTTCCAGTGGTGGCCGGGATGCCGCCCGATGGGCGCGTCCACGGTGCCGCTCAGCGGGTCCGGGATGCCCTGGACCACGGCGTGGTAGACCTTCTCCGGCACGCGCTCGCGGAACTGGTCCTTCATGGCCATGTAGGCGCGCTCGGTCTTGGCCACGACCATGACCCCGGTGGTGCCGACGTCGAGCCGGTGCACGATCCCCTGGCGCTCGGGGGCGCCCGAGGTGGTGATGTCGTAGCCGAGGGCGGCCAGGGCGCCCACCACGGTGGGCCCGACCCAGCCGGGCGAGGGGTGCGCGGCCACGCCGGTGGGCTTGTCCACGGCCACCAGGTCCTCGTCCTCGTACAGGATGCTCAGCGCGTCCACGCGCTCTGCCCTCACTTCCAGGGGGTCGGGGTCGTCGGGGACGTCGACGGCGAGGGTCTCCCCCGCCACGGCCTTCGCGGACTTGGCCAGGACGCGGTCCCTGCGGCCGGAGCGCGACTCGGCCCGCACCAGGCCCCGGGAGAACCAGTCCGCCAGCAGCGAGCGGGAGACGCCGAACGCGTCGGCGAGCACCGCGTCGACCCGTCGGCCCGCCTCGGCTTCGGTGACCTCGAGCCGCTCGGTGAGTCCCGGTCTCATGCCCATGTCCTCACGCCTCCCGTGTGCCGTCCAGGCGGCGGCCGGTCATCACGAGCAGGGCGACGCCGATGACGGAGCAGACGATGAACGAGTCCGCCACGTTGAAGATCGCGAAGTGCGGCACGGAGATCATGTCGACCACGTGGCCGCGCCCGAACGCCGGGGGCCGGAACAGCCGGTCCGTGAGGTTGCCGAGCACGCCGCCGGCGAGCCCGCCCAGCGCCAGGGCCCACGGCGTCGAGCGCACGCGGGCGATCCCGACGAGGGCGGCCACCGCCACCACGGCTTGGATGATGGTGAACACCCAGGTGTGGTCCTCGCCGATGGAGAACGCCGCGCCCGGGTTCAGGATGTAGTGCCAGCGCAGCACCCCGGGGATCACCGCGACGGAGTCCCCCAGCTGCATCGTGCTCTCGACCGCGTACTTGGTCAGCTGGTCGAGGGCGTAGGCCAGCACCGCCACGATGAGGGCGGTGAGCATGGCTCGCCGGCCCGCGCGAGGGGATCGCGGGGCCGACGTGGCGTCGACGGCTCGGCTCACGCCGTGGGCGTGGGGGGCTCGACGCGCTTCTGGGCGCGGATCTCGCGCAGCTGGCCCTCGATGTAGGAGGTGAGGCGGCTGCGGTAGTCGGTCTCGAAGCTGCGCAGCTGTTCGACCTCGCCCTCCAGGCCGGCCTTCTCCTCGGCCAGGGCCTCGAGGGTGCGGGCCTTCTGCTCCTCGGCGTCGCTGACGAGCCGGGCCGCGGTGGCCTCGGCCTCGGCGACGAGCTCGGTGCTGCGCTGCTCGCCTGCGGCGACGTGCTCGTCGTGCAGACGCTGGGCCATGGCCAGGACGCCGGCGGCGGAGGTCGCGGCCGCGTCGGCGGACTCGGGGGCG
>NZ_KV825026.1:0-4304 GCF_001816085.1 Micrococcus sp. HMSC31B01 | reverse complement strand
CCGGCCGCGTCCCCGCCCAGCGACGACGGCGGCGCACCCTCCGGACGCACCGGCACCGTGGTGCCCTCGACGCCGACGGGGGTCTGCTCCCCGCCGTCGTGGCGCGAGCGGCGCTCGGAGGGGGAGAGGACCGGCGGGATGTCCTGCGGGAGCCGGTCGTCCGAGGCCAGCCACACGCCGCGCTCGGGCCGCTTGCGGACGTCCGCGAAGATGGCGGCGATGGCCTCCTGGGTCAGCGTCTCCTTCTCCAGCAGCTCGTAGGCCAGCCGGTCCAGGACGTCCCGGTTCTCCGTGAGCACCCAGTGGGCCTCGGCGTGGGCCTGGTCCAGCAGGGTGCGGACCTCGGCGTCCACCAGGTACGCGAGCTCCTCGGAGTACTCACGGGAGGAGCCGCCGGCGGCGCCGCCCACGAAGGGCTCGGAGCTGCCGCCGCCGAGCTTGACCGCGCCCACCTTGGCGGACATGCCGTACTCGGTGACCATCTTGCGGGCCGTGTCCGTGGCCTTCTGGATGTCGTTCGCGGCGCCCGTGGACGGGTCCTTGAACACGATCTCCTCCGCCACGCGCCCGCCCATCGCGTACGCGAGCTGGTCCAGGAGCTCGTTGCGGGTGACGGAGTACTTGTCGTCCTCCGGGACCACCATCGTGTAGCCCAGGGCGCGGCCGCGGGGCAGGATCGTGATCTTGGTGACCGGGGCGGAGTTGCGCAGCCCGGCCGCGACGAGCGCGTGGCCGCCCTCGTGGTAGGCGGTGACCTTGCGCTCGTGCTCGTTCATCAGGCGGGTGCGCTTCTGCGGGCCGGCCATCACGCGGTCCACGGCCTCGTCCAGGGCGTGGTTGTCGATCACGTTGTTGTTCGAGCGCGCCGTGAGCAGCGCGGCCTCGTTGATCACGTTGGCCAGGTCCGCACCCGTGTAGCCGGGGGTGCGCTTGGCCAGGGAGCGCAGGTCCACGTCCAGGGCGATCGGCTTGCCCTGCGCGTGCACCTCGAGGATCTTGGCGCGGCCCTCGAGGTCCGGGGCGTCCACGGGGATCTGGCGGTCGAAGCGGCCCGGGCGCAGCAGCGCCGGGTCCAGGACGTCCGGGCGGTTGGTCGCGGCGATCATGATGACGTTCGTGGAGGCGTCGAAGCCGTCCATCTCCACGAGCATCTGGTTCAGGGTCTGCTCGCGCTCGTCGTTGCCGCCGCCGATGCCTGCGCCGCGGTGCCGGCCGACGGCGTCGATCTCGTCCACGAAGATGATGGCGGGGGCGTTGGACTTGGCCTGCTCGAAGAGGTCGCGCACGCGCGAGGCGCCGACGCCCACGAACATCTCCACGAAGTCCGAGCCGGAGATCGAGTAGAACGGCACGCCGGCCTCACCGGCCACGGCCTTGGCCAGGAGGGTCTTGCCCGTGCCGGGCGGGCCGTAGAGCAGCACGCCCTTGGGGATCTTGGCGCCCACCGCGCGGAAGCGGTCCGGCACGGTGAGGAACTCCTTGATCTCCTGGAGCTCCTCCACGGCCTCGTCCGCGCCCGCGACGTCCTTGAACAGCACGTCCGGGTTGTCCTTGCTGATCAGCTTGGCGCGGGACTTGCCGAACTGCATGACCTTGCCGCCGCCGCCCTGCATGCGGGACATCAGGAACCAGAACAGCAGTGCGATGAGCAGGAACGGGACCATGAAGCCGAGCAGCGAGAGGAACCAGTTGCTCCGCACCGGCTCGTCCGTGTAGCCGTCCAGGGCCGAGTCGTCCACCGCGGTGACCACGTCCGTGGCGCGCGCGCTGGCGAAGTAGAAGTAGACCTCCTTGCCGAGGTCCCGGTCGTCCTGCTTGTAGGGCTCACGCAGGGTGAGGTCCACGCGCTGGTCCCCGTCCACCACGCGGGCCTGCGCGGCCTTGTCGTCCTTCAGCAGGGCCATGCCCACGTTGGTGTCCACCATGGTGCGGCCGCTCTGTGACGTGGTCAGCGGGATCGCGACGGCGAGGACCAGCAGGCCCAGCAGGATCCAGACGTAGGGCTTGTTGAACAGCTTCTTCACGGTCCGAGTGTCTCCTGGTCTGCCGCGGGGGCCGGGCTGCCCGGGGCGGCCGCCGTGCGGCCGGGGCCGGCGAAGGGCCGACGTCGCGCCCGGGTCAAGCCTCCACGGTACCGGCCCCGCCCGGGTGTCCGCTGACTGTTCGCGTCAGGTGGACAGGGCGCGGGCGGTCAGCCGGCGCCGACGTCGGCCAGCACCGTCCTGGCACCCACCGGGAATGCGAGGGGTCGGAATGGCGCGTGGATCGCACCTCAGAGCGACCGCTCGCGTGACAGGAACGCTGGCGCTGCGACCGCGCCCCTGCGTCCCCGCCTGCACAGACCCCCGTGCACCCGCATCCCTCCCCAGGCCGGCGGCGGCTCAGGACGCCGCCCGCTTTACCGCGCCAGGCTGGCACCATGCGTCACCCCGCCCCGCTTCCCGCGGCCTTGCTTCACGGCCCCTTCACCGCCGCGCAGGCGAGGGCCGCCGGCATCGACCTCAACCGGCTGCGTCGCTCCGACGTCGAACGCCTCGCCCGGGGCCTCTACCGCCGGCGTGAGGTCACCCCGGCCGCCGTCGAGCGCCCCGCGGCCGGCTCCTCCCCCTACCGGTGGAGCACCCCGCTCTCGGCCACCCAACACGAGCTCCTGCTGCGACTCGCCCGGCACCGCGCCACCACGGTGGTGTCGCACCAGACCGCGGCCCGCGCCCGGGAGATCTGGCTGCCGGAGCGACTGGACGCGGGGGACGACGTCCACGTGAGCCGCCCGCGAGACCGTGGCCAGCTCTCCCTCCCCGGCGTCACCTCCCACCGAACAGCGCTCCCGCCCGCGGACGTGGAGCGCGTGCGGATCGGCGGCCTGGCCTGGTACGTCACCGCCCCGCCCCGTCTCTGGGTCGACCTCTCGGCCCTGCTCGACGACGACGAGCTCGTCATCCTCGGCGACCATCTCGTCCGCCGGGCGCAGCTGTCCGGCGGCCCGGACGCCGCCGAGCGGACCCGGGCGGCCCTGGCCCAGGCGGCCGAAGCGAGCCCGTCCGCGCACAACCGACGACGACGGCTCCGCACCGCCGCCACACTGGTCCGGGTGGGGGCGCACTCGCCGAAGGAGACGCGGCTGCGGCTCGCGCTGAGGGCCGCCGGGCTCCCCGAGCCCGCACTGCAGCTCGAGGTCTGGGACCCGGAGTTCTCCCTGCACCACCCCGCGACGGCGGACCTGGGCTATCGGCAGGCGAGAGTGGCCCTGCACTACGACGGCGGCCACCACGGCGCGGATCGCCAGATCGACCGTGACGTGCAGCGCAACGCGGCCTTCGAGCGACGGGGCTGCCGGAACATCACCGTGTCCTCCTCCGACGCTCGCCGCGGATTCACGCGCGTGATCGTGGAGGTGCGCCGTCACCTCGGGGACGCCGGCGACCTGTCACGCAAGGAGTCGGAATGGGGCGTGAATGGCACCTCAGAGCGACCGCTCACGTGACAGGTCGGTCACACCTGGCCTGGCCACTCCGGGCCGGGCCCCCGGTCAGCTGTAGACGTGCGGGGCGAGCGTGCCCACGAAGTCCAGGTTGCGGTACTTCTCCGCGTAGTCCAGGCCGTAGCCCACCACGAACTCGTTGGGGATGTCCCGCCCGACGTACTTCACGTCGATGTCCACCTTCATGGCCTCCGGCTTGCGCAGCAGGGTGCAGATCTCGACCGAGGCCGGGCCGCGGGACTCCAGGTTGGCCTTGAGCCAGGACAGCGTCAGGCCGGAGTCGATGATGTCCTCGACGATCAGGACGTGCCGGCCCGTGAGGTCCGCGTCGAGGTCCTTGAGGATGCGCACCACGCCGGAGGACTTGGTGCCGGAGCCGTAGGAGGAGACCGCCATGAAGTCCAGCTCCACGTGGGAGTGCAGGGCGCGGGTGAGGTCGGCGACCACCATCACGGCGCCCTTGAGCACGGCGACGATGAGCAGGTCCTTGTCCGCGTAGTCGCGGTCGATCTGGCGGGCCAGGTCCGTGATCGTGTCCTGCACGTCCTCGCGGGACATGAGGACGTGGCTGAGGTCGTTCTGGACATCCTGTGCGTCCATGCGCCGCTCCTGGTGAGTGCTCGTGCGGGAATGCCGGGCCGGGCCGCAGTCAGGGACCGGGCAGGCAGGGGATGAGGTCCAGTCTGGCACACGCCCGATGCGCGGCCACCCCGCCGGGCAGCTCCACCGGACCGGCCGACGTGCCCCCCGCGCGGGCGCCCGTCACGAGGGCGTCCGCCGCGAGGATCCGTTCGCGGGGCGGGGCCTGCCCTCCCGCGGCGCG
>NZ_KV825025.1:0-10699 GCF_001816085.1 Micrococcus sp. HMSC31B01 | reverse complement strand
TCCTCGGGGCCGAGGACCCCGAGGTCGCGCAGCGCGAGGCCGTGCTCGCCGAGCCGGGCCTCGGCGGCGTCGGCCAGCCGCCGCAGCGACGGACCCTCCGGTGTGTCAGTGTGCGGCGTCATGCCAGCTCCTTCCCCGGCCGACGTGCACGTCGAGCGGCACGGAGAGCTCGGCCGCCCGGCCCATCCGCTCCTTCAGGAGCGCCGTGGCCTGCTCGAGCTCGGCGGCCGGGACCTCGAGGATGAGCTCGTCATGGACCTGCAGCAGCAGCCGCGAGGCCAGCCCGTGCTCCTCGAGGCCGGCCTGCACATCGAGCATCGCGCGCTTGATGATGTCCGCGGCCGAGCCCTGGATGGGGGCGTTGAGCGCGGCGCGCTCGGCCATGTCCCGCAGCTGACGGTTGTCCGAGCTGAGGTCCGGCAGGTAGCGGCGGCGCCCCTCGATCGTCGAGGTGTACCCGTCCTGCCGGGCCTGCGCGACGACGTCGCGCAGGTAGTCGCGCACGCCGCCGAAGCGGTCGAAGTAGCCCTTCATGAGGCCGCGCGCCTCGTCCACCGAGATCTTCAGCTGCTTGGACAGCCCGAAGGAGGACAGCCCGTAGGCCAGGCCGTAGCTCATCGCCTTCACCTTGGCACGCTGCTCGGCGGTGACGTCGTCCGGGTCCACGCCGAACACCTGCGAGCCGACGAACGAGTGCAGGTCCTCGCCCTCGCGGAAGGCCTGGATCAGCCCCTCGTCCTCGGACAGGTGCGCCATGATGCGCATCTCGATCTGGGAGTAGTCGGCCGAGAGCAGCACGGCCTGCTCGCCGGCCACCTCGTCCGCCACGAACACCTCACGGATGCGGCGGCCCGCCTCGGTGCGCACCGGGATGTTCTGGAGGTTCGGGTGCAGCGAAGACAGCCGGCCCGTGGCGGCGGCGGTCTGCGAGTAGGTGGTGTGGATGCGGCCGTCCGGGGCGACGGTCTCGAGCAGCCCCTCCACGGTCTGCCGGAGCTTCGTGGCGTCACGGTGGGCCATCAGGTTCTCGAGGAACGGGTGCCGGGTCTGCTCGAGCAGGTCCTGCAGCGAGTCCACGTCCGTGGAGTAGCCGGTCTTCGTCTTGCGCGTGCGCGGCATGTTGAGCCGCTCGAACAGCACCTCCTGCAGCTGCTTGGGCGAGCCGAGGTTGACCTGCATCCCGCCGGTCTCCTCCGCGACGGACGCCCACGCGGACTCCTTGGCGGCGTCGGCGGCGTCGGTGAAGTCCTCGCGCAGGCCGGTCAGGGCGTCGACGTCGACGGCGATGCCGGTCAGCTCCATCCGGGCGAGCAGCCGCGAGAGCGGGATCTCGAGCTCCTGCAGCAGCCGCTGGGCCCCGCGGTCGAGCACCTGGGGCGTGAACTGGGTGGAGAGACGGCGCACCACCCAGGCGGCCCTCACGGCGTCCGCGGCGCGGTCCGCGCGTTCGGCGGCGGCCTGACCCCCGTCGAGGTCGAACGTCCCCTGCGCCCGCTGCTGCGCGGGCTCGCGCGGGGCGGTGAGGGGGGTGTGCAGATGCGCCTCCGCCAGCGCCTCGAGCGAGGTGTCCCGCCGGTCCGGCTGGATCAGGTAGGCCGAAAGCAGCACGTCGTCCACCACGCCGTCCAGGGCCGCGTCCCGGCCGAGCCCGTCCCCCTCGGTGGGCGCGGCCAGCGCCTTGAGCGTGCGCTTGAGGTCGTGCACGGCCTTGGCCAGTCCGCCCTCGCCCAGGGCCTCGCGCACGGCGGCCACCAGCGCCGGGTCCGGGGCGTCGCCGTCGAGGGTGACGTGCAGGCCCGCGTGCTCGCCCACCAGCGCGACGCCGACGGGCGTGCCGAACGTGCCGGGCACGGGCACCTTGCGGCGGGGCAGCAGGGCCGGGCCCTCGACGTCCACGTGGACGCCGAGCAGGTTGCCGGCCTCGGCGGCGAGGAAGGATCGCACGTCCTCGGCCGTCGTCGCCTCGGTGAACTCCGGGGCGGCCTCGGCCTCGGGGGGCGGCGCGTCCTCGCCCACCCGCTCACCGAACACCTCGAACACGCGCTCCCGGATGCGGTTGAACTGCAACGCGTCGAACAGCTCCTCCACGGGCTCGCGCTCCGGCATCTCGAGCCGCATCGCCTCGAGCCCGATCGGCAGGTCGAGGTCGCGCACGAGGGCGTTGAGGCGGCGGTTGCGGCGCACGTCCTCGAGATGCTCGCGCAGCGCCTCCCCCTTCTTGCCCGTGATCTCGTGCGCGTGCGCGAGCACGCCGTCGAGGTCCCCGTACTGCTTCAGCCACTTCGCGGCGAACCCGGGGCCGACGCCGGGCACTCCGGGCAGGTTGTCCGCGGCCTCGCCGACGAGGGCCGCGAGCTCGGGGTACTGGGCGGGGGCGACCCCGTACTTGGCCATGACGGCGTCCGCATCCATCGGCGGGATGTCGGAGACGCCCTTCTTGGGGTAGAGCACGGTGGTGCGCTCGGAGATGAGCTGGAACGCGTCCCGGTCACCGGAGACGACGACGGCCTCCCACCCCGCCTCCTCGGCGCGCGCGGACAGTGTGGCCACGATGTCGTCGGCCTCGTAGCCCTCCAGCGTGAGCGTGGGGATGCCCAGGGCCTCCATGACCTTCACGGTCAGCTCGATCTGGCCCGCGAACTCCGCGGGCGTCTCGGAGCGGCCGGCCTTGTACTCCCCGTACTCCTCGGAGCGGAACGTGGGCCCGGAGAGGTCGAACGCCACGGCCACGTGCGTGGGCCGCTGCTGCCGGATCATGGTCAGGAGCATGGCGGTGAAGCCGTACACGGCGTTCGTGTGCTGGCCCGTGTCCGTGGCGAAGTTCTCGGCGGGCAGCGCGTAGAACGCGCGGAACGCCATCGAGTGCCCGTCCAGGACCAGCAGCCGCTGTGGGGCCTCTGGGGTCGGATCTGCCGCCATGGGTGCTCACGTCTCCTCTCGGCGCGCGGCGCGGGGCGCACCGGTCGCGTGTGCCAGCCTAGTGCTCATGAGTGAGCACACTGCGACCACCCCCGCCGCCTCCGACCGCGTGTACCGCCCCGGCGTCACCCCCGAGCTGAGCCCCGCCGAGCTGGCGGCGGCCTGCGCCGAGGCCGGTCTGACGCCCGAGCTCGTCGCCGCGCTCGGCGGCGCGGCGATCAGCCCCCTCGCCCAGAAGATGGGTCTGCGCTTCCTCGAGCTCACGGCCGAGCGAGCCGTCGCCACCCTGCCCGTGGCGGGCAACGAGCAGCCCGTCGGGCTGCTGCACGGCGGCGCCCACCTCGTGCTCGCCGAGTCCCTGGGCTCGATGGCCGCGAAGATCCACGCCGGGCCGGACCGCAACGTCGTCGGGGTCGAGATCAGCGCCACGCACCACCGGGCCGTCCGCTCGGGCCTCGTGACCGGCACCGCGACCGCCGTCCACCTGGGCGGCACCCTCGTCACCCATGAGGTGGTGATGACGGACGAGCAGGGCCGGCGGCTCTCGACCGCCCGCATCACTAACCTGGTCCTGGCGCCGCGCCCCTGAGGCGGCACGGCCCGCCCCGGGAGACGGGACGGGCCGGTCCGACGCCGCGTGCGAGCGGTCTCAGACCTCGTCCGGCGCGCGGGGAGCGGGCTCGCCGTGCTCGCGCCCCGGGGTGTCCTCGGCGAGCTCGTCGTAGTGCCCGGGGTTCATGGGCACCCCGGTGAGGTAGGCCGAGCGGCCCAGGGCCATGGTGGCCACCGAGGCCGAGCCCAGCTGCAGCACCACGATCAGGGCCACCTTCACGAACGCGGCCACCCCCGGGGCCAGTAGCAGGGCGCCCACCACGATCAGGATCATCCCGACGCCGCCGGCGGTGCCCACGGCGGAGACGCGGGTGTAGGGGTCGGGGAACCGGATCAGACCGAGTCCCGCGGTGACGAACGCAAGGGCTCCGATCACCACGAGCACGGAGCCGGCGGCGGTCAGGACGACGTCCACGGGTGCGACCTCCTCAACGCTTGCCGCGCGTGAGCGCGCGGGCCAGGGACATGCCGGACAGGAAGGCCACGACCGCGGCGATCAGGACCAAGTCGAACGTCCACGGGTTGTCCGCCCGGACGCCGAACAGCACGAGCATCCCGAGCACGCTGAACGTGAGCAGGTCGCCCGAGACCGCGCGGTCCGCGTCGAGCGGGCCCACCACGATCCGGTACGCGGACACGAGCGCCGACACGGTCAGCAGCGCGATGGCCAGGTCGATCCCCACCAGGGACCAGTCGTAGGCGAAGGGCATCATGCCACCCCCGTCTTCCGCATCGCGTGGAGCATGCGCGCCTCCATGTCGTGGATCTCCGCGCGCAGGGCGTCGGCGTCGTCAGCGTACAGGCCGTGCACGTAGAGCAGGCGCCGCGCGTCCGGGTCACCGTCCTCGTCACCGACGGCGCCGGCACGCCGGGTGCCCAGCGTCAACGTGCCGGGCGTCAGGGTGATCAGCGCCGAGAGCAGGGTGACCTCGGCGTCCGTGCGGCAGTTGCTGCGCACGCGGGCGATGCCCGAGCGCGCCTGGACGCCGGGGGTGACGAGGTCCTTGATGACCGCCTTCGAAGAGGTCACCAGGGCCCACGCGTACCAGCACCAGAACACGAGCCACCGCCAAGGCCAGGACACGGCGGAGGCCGTGCCGGGCGCCAGGTCGACGGTCCCGTCGGCGGGGGCGACGGTGTGCATGGGGGCGTCTCCTTCCGGAGGCTGCGGGAGTGCGGTGCTCATGGGTTGAGCACCGCCTCGATGTACCTGCTGGGGTCCATCAGGCCCTGAGCCGCGAGGTCGGTGACGGTCCACAGGGCCTGACCGCCGAGCCCGAGGGCGAGGGTGGCCATAGCTAGGACGACGGCGGGGGCGGCCAGCCGGCCTGGGATGCGGGAGCGCGTGACGTCCTCGTCCGGATCCACGGTCACCGGCAGCACGCCCGTGGGCGGATCGAGGGTTTCCTGCGAGGCCCACGACTCGGTGCGCTCGTGGTCGGTGCTCGAGCCGCGGCCGGAGGGCGACGGCACGGAGCCCGCCCGGCCCACGATGGGCATGGCCGCGGTGGCCAGGCGCTCGCGGTGCCCGTGTGGGGCAGTCGGAGCGCCCCAGAACCAGGCGTCCCACACCCGCAGCAGAGCCCACAGGCTCACCAGGGAGGCGCCCAGCACCAGCGCAGCGGTGACACCGCGGCCGGCGTCCAGGCCGGCGCTGACGAGCATGAGCTTGCCCACGAACCCGGAGAAGGGCGGGATGCCGACCAGGGAGAGCAGGCCCACGAAGAAGGCGACGGCGATCAGCGGCTCGCGCCGGGCCAGGCCCTGCAGGTCCGCGAGACGGCCGGTGCCGTAGCGCACCTCGATCGCGCCGGCGGCCATCAGGAGGCAGCCCATCGCCACCATGTGGTGCACGAGGTAGAACAGGCCCGCCGCGAGACCCAGGCGCGTGGAGAGCCCGAGTCCGACGAGGATGCCGCCGATGCCGCTCACCATCTGCCACGACAACACGGCGCGCACACCGTGCTCACCGACCGAGGCGAGCGCACCCACCACGAGGGTGGCGAGGGACAGGACCAGGATGAGCGGCAGCAGACGCGCATCGCCGTCGTACATGACGGAGTAGATCCGGTAGAGCCCGTACACGGCGACCTTGGTGTGCAGGGCGGCGAAGAGGGCCGTCACCGCCGGGGAGGTCGAGGAGTACGCCCAGGCCAGCCAGCCGTGCAGCGGGGCCACCGAGGCCTTGATGGACAGTGCGAACAGCACCATGCCCGCGGCGATCGCGATGCGTGGGTCCGCCGCGGCGGACCCGGCGAGCATCGCGAGGTTCACCGAGCCGGTCAGCCCGTAGACGAAGCCGACGCCGACCAGGAGGATCGTGGAGGTTAGCAGGTTGAGGGTGACGTACAGCCGCGCCCCGTCCACTCGGCGCAGGGGCTCACGGCGGTTGGCGGAGAGGACGTAGAGGCCGTAGCTGGGCACCAACATGACCTCGATGAACACGAACAGGTTGAACAGGTCCGCCGTCAGCAGGGCGCCGTTGACTCCGCCGATGAGGATCAGGAGCAGCGGGGCGAAGAACTGGGAGTTAGCGACGCGGGAGCCGTAGGCGAACGCCGCGCCCACGATCGTGAGGGCGCTCGTGAGCACGAGCATCAGGGCGGACAGCATGTCCGCTGCGAAGCCGATCCCGATGCCCCCGGGCCAGCCGCCCAGCGAGGTGGCGAGCACGGACCCGTCGAGGGCGTGGACGCCCAGGGCCAGCCCGCCGGTGGTGACGAGTCCGAGCACCGCGAACAGGACTGCCCGGTGGAGGCGGGGACGCTCCCCCGCCAGCACGAGCAGACCGGCGGACAGCAGCGGGACGGCGGCGAAGAGGGGCAGCAGCTGGCCCAGCGGGACGGCGCTCATCGACGCACCTCCGGGCCCTGGCCGGCGTAGTGCTGCGCGATCCGGCCGGCCGCGGCGTGCCGCTCCTCGCGCGGGAAGCGTGCGTCGGCGGCGGCCTGCTCCAGGGAGTCGCGGGTCTCCCCCGGCGAGGCCACCGCGTCGTCCGCGCGCCCGGTGACGGCCAGCGCGAGCAGCAGCACGGTGATCGCGAAGGCGATCACGATAGCGGTCAGGACGAAGGCCTGCGGCAGGGCATCGGCCTGCACCTCGACGTCTGAGGTCCCCGCGAAGGGCAGCCCGCGGCGGTCGGTGCCGCCCGCGGCGATGATGGCCAGGTTGGCGGCGTGGCCCAGCAGGACCATGCCGAGGATCACGCGCAGCAGCTCGCGCTTGGAGAACAGGTAGAACGCGCCGAAGGTCAGAAGTCCCACGGTAAGGGCGACGGTCATCGGGTGACCTCCTCTCGTGCAGTCGTGGTGGTCGGGGCCGAGGGATCGGAGGACGGGGCCGCCGGCGCGACGCCGGGGTCACGGCTCGAGGCGCGGAGCGGGTCCTCACCCGGCCGCTCGGGGCCGAGCAGGGAGAACGCGGCCACGATCAGGCCGATCACGGCCAGGTACACGCCCATGTCGAACGCGAGCGTGGTGGAGAGCCCGTAGTCCAGGACCTTCACTCCCGCGGCTCCGAGGAAGCCCTTGCCGGTGAGGTAACCGACGATCCCCGTCGCGGTGCCGACGGCGATGCCCGAGCCGATGAAGGCCAGGTACGGCCACCGCAACTCCGGGGCCGTGTCCGAGTCGGCGGCCAGGTAGAGCAGGGCGTAGCCGGCACCGGCGACCAGTGCGGCGATGAAGCCGCCGCCGGGCTCGTAGTGCCCGCGCAGCAGCAGGAACGCGGACAGCAGGATGATCAGCACGCCGAAGACACGGCCGAACACCCGGATGTGGACGAGGTTCTCGCGCACGTGGGCGAGTGGGGAGCGCATGTCCACGGCGGAGGGCTGTGGAGGCGTCGGCCGACGGTTGAGCAACAGGGCCGCGATGGTCAGCGCCGTCGCCCCGAGCACGGTCATCTCGCCCCACGTGTCCACGGCGCGGAAGTCCACGAGGATCACGTTCACCACGTTGGTCCCCCCAGCCTGGGCATAGCTCTGGGTCAGGTAGAAGTGGGCGATCTCCGACATGCTGGAGCGGCCGGTGAACGCGAGCACGCCCAGGGTCGCGGCGACGCCGGCGACGGAGGCGGCGAGGACCGCCTGCATCCTGCGCGGGGTCGGCTCGTCGCTGAAGCGGGCGGGCAGGCGGCGCAGCAGCAGCACCATGACGCACACCGTGAGCACCTCGACCATCAGCTGGGTCAGGGCCACGTCCACGGCGCCGAGGGTGAGGAACCACAGGGTCATGCCGAACCCTACGACGCCGACCACCACCATGGCGGCGATGCGCGTCTTGGCGCGGATGGTGGCGATCACGCCGGCACCCACCAGGACGACCAGCACCCAGTCGTGCCAGCGCGAGGGCTGGCCGACGACGGCGGGCAAATCCTCGATCGTGGCGACACCGGCCACGGCGAGGAGCCCCAGGACCAGGGCGGGGATGAGGAGGTGGGGGCGGGGAGCCAGGGTGCCGGAGGCGCGCGAGACGACCGCGCCGACGCCGATCAGCCGGTGCCGAACCTCGTCCACCGCATCCAGGGCGGAGAACGGCAGGGCGGCGTGGGAGGCCACGCGCTCCACCGGGCGGCGCAAGGCCACCAGCAGCAGACCGAGCACGATGATGGCGGCGGAGACGAGCAGGGCCGTGTTCACGCCGTGCCACAGCGCCAGGTGCGCGTGCACCTCCGCGCCGGAGGCGGCCTCGGCCGCGTAGGAGACGGGGGTGTCCAGCACACCGGGCAGCAGGCCCAGGGCCACGCCCGCGGCCGCGGCCAGCACGGGCACGCCCCAGAAGGTGGCAGGAGCCTCGTGGACCTCGTCCTCCCGGCCGGTCGGCCACGAATGGGCGGCCCCGTCCGGGCTTGGACCCCAGAGGCCCAGGGCGCCGAGCACGAGACGGCCGGAGTAGGCCACGGTGAAAACGGAGGTCAGGGCGATGCCGGCGGTGACGAGGACGGGGAGCCATGCGGGACCGGGGGTCCCGAGAGCGGCCTCGACCAGGCCCTCCTTGGAGATGAAGCCGAACAGCGGCGGGATGCCCGCCATCGACAGGGCGGCGACGGCGATCGCCGTGCCGGTGACCGGCATGCGCACGTGGCGGGCCGCGAGCTCTCGCAGGTCGCGGGTGCCGGCCTCGTGGTCGACCACGCCGATCAGCATGAACAGCGCCGACTTGAACAGCGCGTGCGCCACGGTGTGCACGATCGCCGCGGTAAGCGCGACGGGGGTGCCGATGCCGATGGCGGTCACCAGCAGGCCCAACTGGCTCATCGTGGAGTAGGCCAGCAGACCCTTGAGGTCGTGGCGACGGATCGCGGAGACGGCGCCCAGCAGGGCCGTGATGAGGCCCGAGCCGATCAACAGCGCGGACCACACCGGGTTCCCGGCCAGGACCGGGCTGAACACCAGCAGCAGGAAGATGCCGGCCTTGACCATCGCCGCGGCGTGCAGGTAGGCGGAGACCGGGGAGATGGCCACCATGGAGTCCGGCAGCCACGCCTGGAACGGGAACTGGGCGGACTTGGTGAACGCGGCCACCGCCAGCAGGACGGCGACCGTGGTGGTGAAGCCCGCCTCGGACCACACGTCCGAGGCCAACACCCCGGACAGCGAGGCAGTGCCGGTCCGCACGGCCATGAGGGCGACGGCGGCCAGCAGCGCGAGGCCGCCGCCCACGGTCACGAGCAGGGTCCGGATCGCGGGGTCGCGGGCATGGTCCCCCGAGCGCCCGATGAGGAAGAAGGAGGTGAAGGAGGTGAACTCCCACGCAACGAAGAGGACCACGATGTTGTCGGCGAGCACCAGCAGCAGCATCGACGCCGCGAACGCGGTCATCAGCAGGTAGAAGGAGCCGGGTCGGCTCTCCGTGCGGTCCCGACTGAGGTACCGGCTGGAGTAGGCGAGGATCGCGGCGCCGATGACGAGGACGATCATGGCGAACACCAGGGCCAGGCCGTTCAGCCGGAGGTCGAGGTCCACCCCGACCGCGGGGATCCACGGATGGTGCTCCGTCCGGACGTCGCCCGTCCACGCCGCGATCAGCACGCCGGCCGCGGCGAGCAGGGGTGCGGCCAGGACCCAGCCCGCATCCCTGCCCAGCACGCGGGAGGCCGGAACGGCCGCCACCACCGAGAGGAGGGTCAGCAGGAGACTGGTCAGGAGCACAGGACACCACTCAGCTCGGGTCGATCGGTCACGGACACGGCGCACACGACGGGTGGCCGCGCGCCGACGGTGCCCGAAGTGGGACTCGAACCCACACGCCTCTCGGCACCGCATTTTGAGTGCGGCGTGTCTACCGATTCCACCATTCGGGCAGTGCCGCCCGGAGGCGGGACTGGATCACCCTATCAGCGCCCCGACCCGGCGTCCCCGGCCTTCCGGCGGGCGGTCCCCGCCGCCGCGCCCGCGCCGCGCCCATGGCGCACGGTAGCCTGGTGGACCACCAGCGGCGCCACACCGACGCCGTCCCGGCCCGCACGAAGGAGCTGCCGTGTCCACGCTGACGCCTCCCGAGGAGACCGGCCTGCGGGCCGTCGTCGCCGAGGACGAGACCCTGATCCGCCTCGACCTGGTGGAGGTGCTCACCGGGGCGGGATACCGGGTGGTCGCCGAGGCCGGCGACGGCCGCGCCGCCGTCGAGGCCGTGCGCGAGCACCGCCCGGACATCGTGGTGATGGACGTGAAGATGCCCGTGATGGACGGCATCGCGGCCGCGGGCGAGATCGCCGGGGAACGGCTCGCCCCCGTGGTCATGCTGACCGCCTTCAGTCAGCGCGAGCTGGTGGAGCGCGCCCGGACCGCCGGGGCCATGGCCTACGTGGTCAAGCCCTTCACCGAGGCCGACCTGGTCCCCGCGATCGAACTGGCCGTGGCCCGCTTCGACGAGCTGCGCAGCCTCGAGGCCGAGGTGCGGGACCTGGGCGACCGCCTGGAGACCCGCAAGATCGTGGACCGGGCCAAGGCGCTGCTCCAGGAGCGGATGCGCCTGACCGAGGCCGAGTCCTTCCGCTGGATCCAGAAGACCTCCATGGACCGGCGCCTGACCATGCGGGAGGTCGCGCAGGCCGTCATCGACCAGGTCGGCTGAGCGGCGCCCGCGCGCTCGTCAGAGCGGGGAGCGGGCCGGCCAGAAGCCGACGGGCTCGCGCGTCTGCGGCGACGCCGCGGACGAGCCGCCCG
>NZ_KV825024.1:0-3844 GCF_001816085.1 Micrococcus sp. HMSC31B01 | reverse complement strand
CGACGGTGACCAGGGAGGCTGCGGCGAGCACGTCCTGCTTGCGGATGCGGCCGCCGACGCCCGTGCCGCGGACCGTGGACAGGTCCACGTTGTTCTGGTGGGCCAGGCGGCGCACCAGCGGGGTCACGTAGCCCTGGCCGGGCTCGGTGGCGGAGGGCGCCTCGGCGGACTCGGCCTGCGCGGAGTCGCGCTCAGCGGACTCGCGCCGGGAGGCCTCCTCGGACGGGGACGCCTCGGGCGTCTTCTCCGACTTCTCGGCGCCGGCGGCCTCGGCGGCCTCCTCGGTCTCCTCGGGGGCCTCGGCCTCGGTCGCCTTGTCCTCGATCTCCTCGGCGGACGCCTCGTCCTGACCGGAGGAGCCCTCCGACGGGGCGGAGCCGCCGCCGGCGGAGCCGGAGCCGACGAGCGCGAGGACGGCGCCCACCTCGACGGTGTCGTCCTCCTCCGCACGGATCTCCAGGAGGGTGCCCGCCACGGGGGAGGGGATCTCGGTGTCGACCTTGTCGGTGGAGACCTCGAGCAGCGGCTCGTCGACCTCGACCTCGTCGCCGACGGACTTCAGCCAGCGGGTCACGGTGCCCTCGGTCACGGACTCGCCCAGCGCGGGCAGGGTGACCTCGGAGGCCTCGCCGCCGGCCGACGGGGCCCCGTCCGAGCCCTGGTCGGTGGAGGCGCGCTCCTCCGGGGCCGGCTCGCCTGCGGGCTCCTGCTGGGCGTCGTCCTGCTGCGCCTCCTCGACGGCGGGCTCCTCGGCCGCGGCGTCGTCCTCCGACGCGTCGGCGGAGCCGCCGCCGGAGCCGTCGCCGATCGTGGCCAGCGGGGCGCCGACCTCGACCGTGTCGTCCTCCTCGACCAGGATCTCCTCGAGCACGCCGGCCACGGGGGACGGGATCTCGGTGTCGACCTTGTCGGTGGAGACCTCCACCAGGGGCTCGTCGACGGCGACCTCGTCGCCGACGGCCTTGAGCCAGCGGGTCACGGTGCCCTCGGTGACGGATTCGCCCAGGGCGGGCAGGTTCACGGTTTCAGACATGGTTCCGATGCTCCTCATGAGGGGTGGGCGCCGGGGGCGCCCACCCGGGGTTGCGAGGTGGGCCCGACGCACGGACCCGGGATGGTCAGTGCGGTGGGTCAGCTGTGCAGCGGGTGGCCGAACAGGGCCATGGCGGCCTCGCCCAGGGCCTCGTTCTGCGTGGGGTGCGCGTGCACGAACTGGGCGACGTCCTCGGGGTAGGCCTCCCAGTTCACGATGAGCTGCGCCTCGCCGATCTGCTCGCCGATGCGCTTGCCGATGCCGTGCACGCCCACGATCGGGCCGTTCTTCTGGCGGATCATCTTGATGATGCCGCCGGTGCCGAGGATCGAGGACTTGCCGTTGCCGGCCAGGTTGTACTCGGCGACCTCGACGTTGTCCTTGCCGAACTTCTCCTCCGCCTTGGGCTGGGTGTAGCCCACGGACATGATCTCCGGCTCGGTGAAGGTGACCTTCGGGATGTTGATGTCCTCGACGACCATCGGCTTGTTGCCGGCGATCTCCTCGGCCACGAAGATGCCCTGCTGGAAGCCGCGGTGCGCCAGCTGCAGACCGGGGACGATGTCGCCCACGGCGTAGATGTTGCCGACGCCGGTGTGCAGACGCTCGTCGGTGAGGACGAAGCCGCGGTCCATCTTGACGCCCTGCTCCTCGTAGCCGAGGCCCTCGGTGTTCGGGCCGCGGCCGACGGCGACGAGGCAGACCTCGGCCTCGAACTCCTTGCCGTCCGCGAGGGTCACCTTGACGCCCGAGTCGGTCTCCTCGACCTTGTCGAAGAACGTGCCCAGGTTGGTCTTGATGCCCTTCTTCTTGAACTCGCGCTCGAGGACCTTGATGATCGCCGGGTCCTCGTTGGGGACCAGGGTCTTCAGGCCCTCGATGATGGTGACGTCGACGCCGAAGGAGTTCCACAGGGACGCGAACTCGGAGCCGATGACACCGCCGCCGAGCACGATGGCCGACTTCGGGGTGTAGTCCAGCTCGAGGGCCTCCGTGGAGGTCATGATCTTCTTGGAGATGGGCAGGCCCATGGTCTTGGCCACGGAGCCGGAGGCCAGCACGATGTTCTCCGCCGTGTAACGGGTGCCGTCGACCTCGACCTCGTTCTTCGAGACGAGCTTGCCCTCGCCCTCGATGACCTGGACCTTGCGCATCTTCAGCAGGCCGGCCAGGCCCTTGTGCTTGCCGGCGACGATGCCGTCCTTGTAGTCGCGCACCTTCGCCATGTCCACGGACTCGAGGGTCGCGTTGACGCCGAACTTGGCGGCGTTGCGGGTCTCATCGGCCACCTCGGCGGCGTGCAGGTAGGCCTTCGTGGGGATGCAGCCCCAGTGCAGGCAGGTGCCGCCGACCTTGGACTTCTCCACGAGGGCGACGGACTTGCCGTACTGCACGGAACGCAGGGCTGCGGCGTACCCGGCGGAGCCACCGCCGAGGACGAGGACGTCGAATTCCTGAGCGGTTGCCTTGTCGGCCACGGTGTTGCTCCTTGGTGCTGGGGTCGGTGGATCGTGGTGGTGGTGCGTCACCGCCACCCCCGGCCGTCGGCGGCGGGCCGCGCGGCCGGGGACGCGGTGGACATCGGGACCAACCTTACCGGGCACGCCCCTCGATGAGACCCACCAGGGTCCGCACCATCACGCCGGTGGCGTCCTGCGGGGTGTAGCCGTACGCGGCCGACTCGTTGAAGGAGGGGCCGGCGATGTCGAGGTGGGCCCAGGGGGTCCGTGCGGCGGCGTCGCCCTCCGACCGTCCGGCGTCGACGAATTCGCGCAGGAAGGTGGCGGCGGTCATCATGCCGCCGAAGCGGTCGCCCATGTTGGAGATGTCCGCGACGCGCGAAGTGAGCGAGGCGCGCAGCTGCTCCGGCAGGGGCATGCCCCACGCGAGCTCCCCGGCCGCGTCGGCCGCGGCGACGACCTCGTCGCGCAGCGCGTCGTCACCCATGACGCCCGTGTGGCGCACGCCGAGGGCGACCAGCTGGGCACCGGTGAGGGTGGCCACGTCGAGCACCGCGTCGGGTCGCTCGTCGGTGGCCGCCACGAGGGCGTCGGCCATGACGACGCGGCCCTCGGCGTCCGTGTTCATGACCTCCACGGTCTTGCCGCCGTACATCGTGATGACGTCGGACGGGCGGATGGCGGTGCCCGAGGGCATGTTCTCGGCCAGCGCCAGCCAGCCGGTCACCTTCACAGGGACGTCCAGGGCCGCGGCGGCGCGCACGACGGCGAAGACGGTGGCGGCGCCGGCCATGTCCGACTTCATCGTCATCATCGAGGCGGCGGGCTTCAGCGAGATGCCGCCCGTGTCGAAGGTGATGCCCTTGCCCACCAGCGCGATGTGCGCGGCGGCGTCGGCCGGCGCGTGCTCGATGCGCACGAGCCGCGGCGGGCGGGAGGAGCCCTGGCCGATCGCGAGGATGCCGCCGAAGCCCTCGGCGCGCAGGCGGTCCTCGTCCCACACGTCCACGCTCACGGACGAGTCCGCGAGGTCCTCCGCGACGGCGTCCGCGAACGTGGCCGGGTAGAGGTGCGAGGGGGCCGTGTTCACCAGGTCGCGCACGGCGCAGACCGCGTCGCCCACGACGGCGGCCCGGCGCAGCACGGGGTCGGCGTCCGCGGCGGCGAGCGGGGTGACGACCTCGACCTCGCGGACGGGACGGGACGTGTCCGTCTCGGCGCGGGCGCGCTCGGACTTCTGGGCGGTGAAGGCGTACGCGCCCAGGACGGCGCCCTCGGCGACGGCGGCCAGTCGGGCCGGGGTGTCGGCCGGCAGGGCCAGGGCCACGGCGTCGGTGCCGGCCAGGGAGCG
>NZ_KV825023.1:0-4049 GCF_001816085.1 Micrococcus sp. HMSC31B01 | reverse complement strand
GGGCCGGTCGCCGGGGACGGCGGGCGCGGCCGTGGTCTCGGCCCCGCGCCGCGGGGCGCGCAGGAACCACCAGCACAGCACCGGCACGATCGTCAGGGCGACGACGAGGGAGGCCAGCAGGGCGACCGTGGCGGTCACGGCGAAGGGCCGGAACAGCTCGCCGGCCAGGCCGCCCACGAAGGCGATGGGCAGGAACACGGCCACGGAGACCAGGGTGGAGGCGGTGATCGCGGTGGCGACCTCGCGCGTGCCGTCCAGGATCGCGGAGCGCCGGTCGGCGCCCAGGCCGAGGTGCCGGCGGATGTTCTCCACCACCACGATCGCGTCGTCCACGACCCGGCCGATCGAGATCGTCAGCGCCCCGAGCGTCAGCGTGTTGAGGGAGTAGCCGAAGGCCGCCACCCCGATGAGGGCGGCCAGCAGGGACAGCGGAATGGACACGGCGGTGACGAGGGTGGAGCGCACCGAGAGCAGGAACACGGCGATCACCAGCACGGCGAACGCCAGGCCCAGCAGGCCCTCCTGGAACAGCGTGTCGATGGACTGCTGGATGAACGGGGCCTGGTCGAACACCACGGTCAGGTCCGCGCCGCCGCCCACCAGGGACGCCAGCTCCGGCAGGGCGTCGCGCACGGCCTGAGAGACCGCCACGAGGTCGGCGTCCGGGGTCGCGGTCACGGAGACGGACAGCGTCGGCACCCCGTCGGTGCGGGTCAGGGAGGTGGGGGCCGCGGCCACGAGGGTGACGTCGGCGACCTCGTCCAGGGTGCGCGGTTCGCCGTCGCCGGAGGGAGCGACGACGATCCCGCGCAGGCCCTCGAGGTCCTCGACGGCGGCGCCCGCCTGGACGGGATAGGTGGTCGCGCCCTCGGTGACCTGGCCGACGGGGAAGAGGCCGGCGTTCTCCTCGAGCGCGTCGGTGATGTCGGAGGTGGTCAGCCCGGCGGCGGCGAGCGCGGCCGGGTCCGGGACCACGGAGACGTTCTCGTCCGTGCCGCCGAGCACGTCGGCGCCGCGGACGCCGTCGATCTTCTGCAGCCGCGGGGCCAGGACGTCCTCGGCGCGGCGGCGCAGGGTGTTGAGGTCCTCGTCCCCGGACAGGGCGAGGAAGACCACCGGGAAGTCGGAGACGGAGCCCGCGAAGGACGAGGTCTCCGCCTCCTCCGGCAGCTGCGGCCCGAGGTTGGCGACCACCCGGTCCACCTGGGACCGGGCCCGGTTCAGGTCTGTGCCGTAGGCGAACTCCAGCTGGACCGCGTTGAAGCCGGACTGCGACGTGGACCGCGAGGATTCGAGCCCCTCCACGGCCTGCAGGGCCGTCTCGAGGGGCTCTCCCACCTGCGCGTCCACGACCTCGGGGGACGCCCCCGGGTAGAGCGTCGACACGGAGATGACGGGCAGCTCGAGCGGGGGGATCAGCTCCCGCTTGAGCTGCCCGGCGGAGAGGACGCCGAACACCGCGATGAACACGGTGACGAGCGCCACGAGCGCCCGCCGGCCGAGTGAGAACCGTGCGAGCGCTCCCATCGCGGCGTCAGGCCAGCTTCAGTGCGGCGTCGGTGACGGTGCGGACCTCGTCCAGCAGCGCCGGGTCGTCGTTGAGCGTGTGGCCCAGGGACGGGATGAGCTCCTTGAGCGTGCCGTCCCAGCCGGCCATCTTCGCGGGGAAGCAGCGCTCGAGCAGCTTCACCATGATGGGGGCCGCGGTGGAGGCGCCCGGGGAGGCGCCGAGCAGGCCGCCGAGCGAGCCGTCCGCGTGCGTGACGACCTCGGTGCCGAACTGCAGGACGCCGCCGAAGCGGCCCTTGCGCTTCATCACCTGCACGCGCTGGCCCGCGGTGATCAGCTCCCACTCGCCGCCGTCGGCCTCCGGGTAGAACTCGTGCAGCGCGTCGATCTTCTTGTCCCGGGACTTCAGCACCTCGGTCACGAGGTACTTGGTCAGGTCCATGTTGTCCTTGGCCACGTCCAGCATCGTGCTGAGGTTGTGCGGGCGCACGGACAGCGGCAGGTCCAGGTAGGAACCGGTCTTGAGGAAGTTCGTGGAGAACCCGGCGTAGGGGCCGAACAGCAGGGACCGCTTGCCGTTCACGAAGCGGGTGTCCAGGTGGGGCACGGACATCGGCGGGGCGCCGACGGCGGCCTGGCCGTACACCTTGGCCATGTGCTGGTTGACCACGGACTCGTCCGTGCAGCGCAGGAACTGGCCGGAGACGGGGAAGCCGCCGAAGCCCTTGGCCTCGGGGATGCCGGACTTCTGCAGCAGGGGCAGGGCGCCGCCGCCGGCACCGACGAAGACGAAGCGGGCGCGGTCCACGAGCTCGGAGCCGGCGGCCTTGTTCTTGACCTTGACCTCCCAGCGGCCGTCCGTGCCGCGGGTGAGGCCGGTGACCTTGTGACCGAAGCGCACCTCGGCGCCGGCGCCGGCCATGGCCGTGATGAGCTGGCGGGTGAGGGAGCCGAAGTCCACGTCGGTGCCGCCGGTGTTGCGGGACGCCGCCAGGCGCTGGCCCGGCTCACGGCCCTCGATCAGCAGCGGGGCCCAGGCGCGGATCTGCTCCGGGTCCTCGCTGTGCTCCATGCCGGCGAACAGCGGCTGGGCGGACATGGCCTCGTAGCGGGCGCGGAGGTAGTCCGCGTGGTCGTCACCCCACACGAAGGACATGTGCGGCAGCGGGTTGATGAAGGACTTGGGGTCCTTGAGCGTGCCGTCCGCCACCAGGGAGGACCAGAACTGGCGGGTGGTCCAGAACTGCTCGTTGATGCCCAGCGCCTTGGTGACGTCCACCCGGCCGTTCTTGTCCATGGGCGAGTAGTTCAGCTCGCAGAGGGCGGCGTGGCCGGTGCCCGCGTTGTTCCACGGGTCGGAGGACTCCAGGCCGGCCTGGTCGAGGCTCTCGTACAGGGCGATGGACCAGGTGGGCTCGAGCTTCTGCAGCAGCACGCCCAGGGTGGCGCTCATGATGCCGCCGCCGATCAGGACGACGTCGTGGGTGGCGGTGGACGAGGTGGTGGGCACGGTCAACTCCTGAAGCAGAACGACGGCGGGTGGGCGCAGTGGAACCGGGCCGAGCAGAGGCGGTCGGGCCGAGCGCCGTGATCTCCCACTGTACTACCGGTGGGTTCAGCCTTCGGTCAGCCTGACGCGCGAGAAGGGCTCGTCCAGCTGCGGCGACGTCGGGTAGGAGGCCACGCGCGGGCCGGTGGCCAGGGCGGAGATCGGGTAGACCAGCGGCAGCGCCGGCAGGTCGAGGGCCATGGCCCGGACGACACGGCGGAACAGGCCGCGGCGCGCGTCGTCGTCGTTCTCGGCCGCCGCCGCGTCCACGTCCTCGACGACGCGCGGGTTGCGGTAGCCGGTCTCGGCGCGGCCCGAGCGCGCGAAGGGCTCGAGGAACGCGTGCGGGTCGCGGTAGTCGCCGGTGCGGCCCATCAGGTGCAGGGCTCGGGTGGGCCGGGAGACGACGGCGTGCAGGTAGTCCTGGTCCTCCGGCACGGGCACGGGCACGATGTGCATCCCCACCGCGCCGAGGTCGTGGGCGACCATCGCGTAGACCCGCTCCGGCTCGGGCAGGGAGGGGCGGGCCGTGCCGGCCGGGTAGAGGAACTCCAACGGCTCCCCGTCGTATCCCGCCAGGCCGAGGAACTCGCGGGCCCGGCCCGGGTTGACGTCGTAGCGCCGCGCCTCCTCGTCGCCGACGCCGAGGGAGGGGGGGACGAGGTCGTGGGCCAGGCGGGTGCCCTCGAGGAAGACGTCGCTGCCGGCGATGCGCGGGCGGTCCACCGCGTACGCGATCGCCTGGCGCAGGTACTGCGAGCGCACGCTCGGGTGGTCCAGGTTCATGCCCACGTAGAGCACGCCCAGGGGGTCCCGGGGCAGCACCTGGGTGCCGGCCTCGACGAGGGGGCGCAGCTGGCCGGGGGCGACGACGTCGATCACGTCCGCCGTGCCGCGCCGCAGCTCCCGCAGGCGCACGGAGGCCCGACCCCACGCCTGCACGGCCACCGGGTACGCCGCCGGATCGGAGCCGCGGTGGCCGGCGCTGGGG
>NZ_KV825022.1:0-1307 GCF_001816085.1 Micrococcus sp. HMSC31B01 | reverse complement strand
CGCCCTGGCGCTCGGCCTGACCTTCGCGGTGGGCTCGCTGCTGGGGGCGTCGGTCGCCTGATCCACGCCGGAGGGGTGGGCCGGCCCAGCGCCCGTGGCCGCGCCGTGGCGCGCGCGGAGCGGCCCCGGGGGCCGAGGACCGTGCGCATACCACAGGCGCCCCCCCGTCGAGTTGAAGCGACGCCCACGGTTCGCGTAAGGTGGGACGGCGCACGCCGCGTTGTTCTCGTCGTTCCATCGGTCAGGTGACCGGGCGGACGGCGGGTCGGAAAAGCAACGCGCTCCCGCAGACCGGATCCCGGGACGTCCTCAGGGCGGACCGGGGCTCACCGTCCACACCAGCGATCCCATAAGGAACTTCGGTTGGCTCTCACCCAGCCTGGTCCCCCTTTTCGAGAAGTCGCAGTAAGAGTGCGGTGTCCACACCCGGGGCGGGGCTCACAACAGGTGTCCGCGGACAGGTCCGCGGCTCGCCGCCATGCGGGTTCCGCCCGTCCTTTTACTACTACTTGCCACGAGGAGTGATCATGGCAGCTCACTGCCAGGTAACCGGGGCTGGGCCGGGATTCGGCCACAGCATCTCCCACTCGCACCGTCGCACCAAGCGCCGGTTCGACCCGAACATCCAGAAGAAGACCTACTGGGTCCCCTCCCTGCGCCGCAACGTCACGCTGACGCTGTCCGCCAAGGGCATCAAGACCATCGACGTGCGCGGGATCGACGCCGTCGTGGCGGACCTGATCGCGAAGGGAGTGAAGCTCTGACATGGCCAAGGACAAGGACGTTCGTCCGATCATCAAGCTGAAGTCCACCGCCGGGACCGGGTTCACCTACGTGACCCGCAAGAACCGCCGGAACAACCCGGACCGCATCACCCTGAAGAAGTACGACCCGGTGGTCCGCAAGCACGTCGACTTCCGAGAGGAGCGCTGAGATGGCCAAGAAGTCCAAGATCGCCAAGAACGAGCAGCGCAAGGCCATCGTGGCCCGTTACGCCGAGAAGCGTCTCGAGCTGCGCAAGACCCTCGTGGACCCGAACGCGTCGGACGAGGCCCGCGAGGCCGCCCGCCTGGGCCTGCAGAAGCTGCCCCGCGACGCCTCCCCGGTCCGCGTGCGCAACCGCGACGCCATCGACGGTCGCCCGCGCGGCACCTTCCAGCGCTTCGGCATCTCCCGCGTGCGCTTCCGCGACATGGCGCACCGTGGCGAGCTGCCCGGCGTGACCAAGTCCTCCTGGTGACCCGCGGCCCGGTCTCCGGGCGTTAGGCACCACCACGACGGCGGCGCCCCTCCTTGAGAGGGGCGCC
>NZ_KV825021.1:0-1894 GCF_001816085.1 Micrococcus sp. HMSC31B01 | reverse complement strand
CCGGACGAGTCGGACGCGGGCGCCCCCGAGCGCGAGCCGGCGGCGGCCGGCGTCGCCTGACCACGGGGCGGCACGGAGGGGGAGCGGGCTCGGTGGTCGCGGGATCGGCACGATGAGTGGAATCCCGCGGCCACCGACTAGCCTGGGCCGCATGGCGGAATTCATCTACACGATGGTCAAGGCCCGCAAGAAGGTGGGCGACAAACTGATCCTGGACGACGTCACCATGTCGTTCTACCCCGGGGCGAAGATCGGCATGGTCGGCCCCAACGGCGCCGGCAAGTCGACGATCCTGAAGATCATGGCCGGGCTGGACGAGCCCTCGAACGGCGAGGCGCGGCTCTCTCCCGGCTACTCGGTGGGCATCCTGATGCAGGAGCCCAAGCTGGACGAGTCCAAGACCGTGCTCGAGAACGTCCAGGAGGGCGTCGGCGAGATCTACGGCAAGATCCAGCGCTACAACCAGATCTCCGAGGAGATGGCGAACCCGGACGCGGACTTCGACGCCCTCATGGAGGAGATGGGCGAACTGCAGTCCGCCATCGACGCCGCGGACGCGTGGGACATCGACTCCCAGCTCGAGCAGGCGATGGACGCCCTGCGCACGCCCCCGGGGGACGAGCCGGTCACAAACCTCTCCGGTGGCGAGAAGCGCCGCGTCGCGCTGTGCAAGCTGCTGTTGGAGAAGCCGGACCTCCTCCTGCTCGACGAGCCCACCAACCACCTGGACGCCGAGTCCGTGCTGTGGCTCGAGCAGCACCTGGCCTCCTACCCGGGCGCCGTCATCGCCGTCACCCACGACCGGTACTTCCTCGACCACGTCGCGGAGTGGATCGCGGAGGTCGACCGCGGCCCCCTCTACCCGTACGAGGGCAACTACTCCACCTACCTGGAGACCAAGCGCGCCCGCCTCGAGGTGCAGGGCAAGAAGGACGCCAAGCTCGCCAAGCGCCTGGCCGATGAGCTCGACTGGGTCCGCTCCAACACGAAGGGCCGCCAGGCGAAGTCCAAGGCCCGCCTGGCCCGCTACGAGGAGATGGCGGCCGAGGCCGAGAAGACCCGCAAGCTGGACTTCGAGGAGATCCAGATCCCGCCGGGCCCGCGCCTGGGCACCGTCGTGATCGAGGCCAAGGACCTGAAGAAGGGCTTCGGGGACCGCGTCCTCATCGACGGCCTGTCCTTCTCCCTGCCCCGCAACGGCATCGTCGGCGTGATCGGCCCGAACGGCGTCGGCAAGACCACCCTGTTCAAGACCATCGTCGGTCTCGAGCCCCTGGACGGCGGCGAGCTGAAGATCGGCGAGACCGTGAAGATCTCGTACGTGGACCAGTCCCGCTCCAACATCGACCCCGAGAAGTCGCTGTGGGAGGTCGTCTCGGACGGCCTGGACTACATCAAGGTCGGCAACGTCGAGATGCCCTCGCGCGCCTACGTGTCCGCGTTCGGCTTCAAGGGCCCGGACCAGCAGAAGAAGGCCGGCGTGCTCTCCGGCGGTGAGCGCAACCGCCTGAACCTGGCCCTGACCCTCAAGGAGGGCGGCAACCTGCTGCTCCTCGACGAGCCCACCAACGACCTCGACGTGGAGACCCTGACCTCCCTCGAGAACGCGCTGCTCGAGTTCCCGGGCTGCGCCGTCGTCGTCTCGCACGACCGCTGGTTCCTGGACCGCGTGGCCACCCACATGCTGGCCTACGAGGGCACCGCGGAGGACCCGGCCAACTGGTACTGGTACGAGGGCAACTTCGAGTCCTACGAGGCCAACAAGGTCGATCGGCTCGGCCCCGAGGCCGCCCGCCCGCACCGGATGACGCACCGCAAGCTCACGCGCGACTGAGCCGACGCGCCCCCGGGCGCCGCGCCGACGACGGCCCGGCCCGGACAGGTGTTCGCGCGT
>NZ_KV825020.1:0-916 GCF_001816085.1 Micrococcus sp. HMSC31B01 | reverse complement strand
GATGCCGCTTCCTTTCGAGTTCGAGAGGATGTTGTTCATGCCGAAGAAGTTCGATCCCGAGGTGAAGGACCGCGCGGTGCGGATGGTCCTGGACCGTGTCGAGGAAGCCGGGTCAGTCACGAAGGCCGTGGCTTTGGTGTCGCCGAAGGTCGACGTGGGGCGCGAGACCTTGCGCCGCTGGGTCTGTCAGCACCGCGTCGACGCCGGCCTCAAGGACGGGCCGACCAGCGATGACCTGGCCGAGCTCAAGCGCCTGCGCGGCGAGGTCAAGCGATTGCGGGAGGACAACGAGATCCTGCGCAAGGCCTTCGATTTTCTTCGCGGGGGAGCTCGACCCCCGCAACCGATGATCATGGGATTCATCGATCAGATGCGCGCCAAGGGGCATGCGGTCGAGTCGATCTGCAGGGTGCTCCGTCAGGAGGGCTGTCAGATCGCCGCACGCACCTACCGGGCGTGGCGCCGCCGCAGCGCGTCGGCTCGTGACACGTCCGACGCGGTCCTGCTCAACGTCCTGCACGACCTTGTCGGCACCCCGGAAGGGCTGTACGGGCGTCGGAAGATGACCGCGTGGCTGCGTCGAGAAGGTCACCAGGTCGGCGCCGCTCGTGTGGACCGGCTCATGCGGGTTGCGGGGATGAACGGTGTGCGTCGAGGCAGGCCAGTGCGCACCACCGTCCCGGCCAAGGACGGCTGCCGTGCCGGTGACCTGCTCAATCGAGACTTCACCGCGGCCGCGCCGAACACGAAGTGGGTCGCGGACTTCACCTATGTGCGCACGTGGGCGGGCTTCGTATACGTCGCGTTCGTGCTGGACTGCTACTCGCAGAGAATCCTCGCCTGGCATGCCGCGACGGCCAAGACGACCCCGCTGGTCCTGACCCCGCTGCGGATCGCGTTGTGGGACCGTGACCGG
>NZ_KV825019.1:0-10652 GCF_001816085.1 Micrococcus sp. HMSC31B01 | reverse complement strand
CGACGACGGCCCGCGCGCCCACACGTGCCCGTTCGCGCTCGCCGTCGCCCCGGGCCGCGAGGCGCCGACGACGGCGGCGGTGCTGGGTGACATCGTCGCCTCGCGGGCGACCGACCATGTATAGAGTGGATATGAGCCCGATCTCAGCGCCGCGCCCGACGGCGCCCGTCCCGGCATGCCAGGAGGCCCCGATGACCCAGCAGCACCACGACACCGACGACGCCCCGTCGATGCAGCGCCCCGATCCGGTCGCGGAGCCCGGGGACCACCTGATGTTCGAGCACCCGGACGGCGAGGCCGTCCTGGTGCTGGACGAGGACCAGGTCTGGCGACTGCTGGGCCGCGTGGGCCACGCGCGCCTCGGGCTGGCCGTGGACGGGCGGCCGGACATCGTGCCGGTGAACGTGCGGGCCCACGACGGCGCCATCTACTTCCGCACCGCGCCCGGCTCGAAGCTCGCCGAGCTCACGGTGAACCCGCGCGTCGTGGTGCAGGCCGACGGGATCCTGGCCGACCAGGCCTGGTCCGTGCTCGTGCACGGCACCGCGCGCCGCCTGGACACGGAGGCGGAGATCGCGGAGGCCGAGTCCCTCGGCATCGAACCGTGGGTGCCGACGCTGAAGGACTTCTACGTCCGCGTGGACGTCCAGCGCGTGTCCGGCCGCCACTTCGTGTTCGGCCCGCACCCCGAGCGCAACGAGTCCCAGACCGACTGAGCCGCCGGCAGGACGCGTGGGCTGAGCCGGACGGCTCAGCCCACGTCCGCCGGGCTCAGGGCTGCGCCGGGGGCTGGCCGCCCTCGCCGCCCGCCGGGGGCTGGCCACCGCCGGGCCCGCCCATCCCGCCCTGCTCCTGCTCAGTGGTGGTGTCGATCGGGACGTCGATGGTGATGGCGAAGCCCTTCTCCACGGAGCCCGTGATCTGCGGCAGCTGCGTCTCGTAGCCGTCCGAGAAGACGTTGTCCGTCTCGAGGCTGACGTCGGCGAAGTTCTCCGTGGACCCGTCGTAGGCCGAGGTGGCGTAGACCTGCGCGGACTGCTCCTCGGGCATGGCGATCTGGGAGGTGAGGACGTTGTTCGTCGCGTCCGTGATGGACGCCTTGTCCGGGAACACCTCGAAGTGCAGGTGGGGCCACCGGCCGTCGTAGCAGCCGGGCCACACCGTGGTGAAGGTGACCGTGCCGTCGTCGCCCACCACCTGGACGCCGCGCAGGTAGGTCTCCTCCGTGATGCCGTCCGAGTACATCGAGTAGCGGCCCTGCGCGTCGGCGTGCCAGAGGTACACGGCGGCGCCGGTCATCGCGGCGTCGCCGTTGGCCATGTCGATCACGTTCATCGTCACCGTCAGCGGGACGCCCTCGGCGGCGGTGCCCGTGTCGATGCTCGTGGTCAGGTCGGAACGTTCGATGCCGGACGCGTCGAGCACGTCCGGGCCGTTGGAGCCGTCGCCCGGGTACGGGCCTGCGGTCTCGGTGACCATCTCGGTCAGGGTGGCGGACGGCGAGGCGCTCGCCGCCGACGAGGAGGAGGCCGCGGGTGACGAGGAGCCGGCGCTCGCCGACGTCGAGCCGGAGGAGGACGAGGCGCCCTCCTGGACACCGCACGCGGCGAGGACGAGGGCTCCCGCCCCCGCGCCGAAGATGCCCAGCGCGTTGCGGCGGGAGACGAGAGTGCCGACGTCGAAGGCGGCGCCCTGGTCCTCGACGTCCTCGGCCGGGCGGTGGAAGGCCCGGCCCTCGAAGGTGGGCGTGACGGCGGGGGCCTCGCCTCCCTCGGAGACCTGGGGGAAGGGACGGCGGGAGCGGATCGAGAGCCAGGGGCCATGAAGTTCCTCTCGTGGGGCGCCCGCCGGGTGGCGGGCCGCGTCGAGAGGCCAGCATGGCAACGGATGCCGGACGTTTTCGTGAGATCGGCGGGATGGTTCCAGGACATCTCCTGGGCGGTTTCTGACACGGGCGGGACCGCCGGCGCCTCGGTCGACGTCTCAACTACCTGCCGGTCCAGCTCCGTTGCTGAAACATGCACCTGGAAAGGTGGCGCACACTCTCAGGGTCGAGTCAGCGATTCCGGCGCCGGGCCGCGTCAGACCTCCGGAGCCTCCCCCAGGTGGCTCGGCGCCCACATCGCCAGGCGGGTCTGCACCACGACGACGTTCGGCCCGTCCGCCTGGAACGCGCGCTCGAGCGCGCCGCGCACGTCCTCCACTCCCACCGTCTCGGCGGGCACGCCGAAGGAGGCGGCGAGGGCCTGGAAGTCCGGCCGGTCGAGCTCGGTGGCCGTGGCCTTGCCGAACGCGCCCTCCATGTACTCCCGCAGGATGCCGTACCCGCCGTCGTCGATGATCAGCCACGTCACCGCCGCACCGTGCTGCCGGGCGGCCGCGAGCTCGGCGAGGGAGTACATCGCCGAGCCGTCGCCGGCGACGGCGAGCACGCGCCCGTCGATCCCCGTGCGGCCCTGGTGGGCCAGGCCCACCGCGCCGCCGAACGCGGCCGGGAACCCGTAGCCGAGCCCCCCGGCACCCTGCGCCGAGTGGAACTCGCCGTCCTGCGCGTCCCAGCAGTTCCACGCCCAGTAGGCGGCGATGGTCATGTCCCAGTACGTCTGCATGGTCGACGGGACGGCGGCGCGGATGTCCGCCAGGAGCCGGCGCTCCACGCCGAGGTCCTGGGCGTCGAGCCGGGCGGTGATGCGCGCGTTGACGTCGGCGACCACCTCGGCCGGGGTGCGGCCGTGCCAGACGGCGGAGTCCCGCGCCACCGAGCCCGACTCGCGCAGCGCCGCGGCGAGCGCCTCGAGCGCCTGGCCGGCGTCGGCACGCACACCCAGCGTGGGGTGGTTGGTCTCCAGCACGCGCGGCTCCGCGTCCACCTGGATGAGGCGGCCGCGCGGCTCGAGCGTGAAGTAGTTGGAGGTGACCTCGCCGAGCGAGGAGCCCACCACGAGCAGCACCTCCGCGTCCTCGAGCAGGTCCGTGACGAGGCGGTCCTCCACCCAGCCGCCGAGGCTGAGCGGGTGCCCCCACGGGAAGGCGGTGTTGCCGCCCGGCGAGCAGACCACGGGTGCCTGGAGCAGCTCCGCGACCTCCCGCAGGCTCTCCATCGCGGCCCGGCCGGAGCGGCGCACGCCGCCGCCGGCCACGATCGCCACCCGCTCCGCCCCGCGCAGCCAGCGCACGGACTCGGCCACGAGCTCGGCGCGCGGCGGGTGGTCGTAGGGCACGGCCAGGGCGTCCTCGACCGGGGGCACCATGACCTCGCCGAGCAGCACGTCCTGCGGGATCTCGACCCACACCGGTCCCTGCGGCACGGTGACGGCCTCGGCCCATGCGTCCTGGATGGCGGAGGGGATGCCCGAGGCGTGGTGGACCGTGAACTGGGCCTTGGTGACGTTGCGGGCCGAGGCCTTCTGGTCGTCCAGCTGGTGCAGCATGCCCTTGCGCCGGGCACCGAGCCCGGACAGCGGGATCTGCGAGGCGATCACGAGCATCGGCACGCCCGTGGCGTACGCCTCCTGCAGGCCGGCCAGCGAGGTGAGCGCGCCCGGGCCGGTGGAGAGGAACAGCACCCCGACCTCGCCGGTGGCCCGGGCGTATCCGTCCGCGGCGAAGGCGGCGTTGTTCTCCACGCGGTTCGAGACGAACTCCAGCGGGGAGCGGGACAGGGCGTCGAAGAGGCCGAGGGCGTGCTGGCCCGGGATGCCGAAGACCGTCCGCGCGCCCAGGGCGTGGAGCGTCTCGACGGCGAGGTCGCCGCCGTTGCGCCGCGGGGCCGCCGTCGTCGTCTGCTCGTCCGTCATCGGCCCGGCTCCTCACCGGCGGCCGCGCGGGTGGCGCGGCGGTCGGCCATCAGGGAGATGAGGTCGTAGGCCACGTGGGAGGCGGCGACGCCGGTCAGCTCGGCGTGGTCGTAGGCCGGGGCCACCTCCACCAGGTCCGCGCCCACGATGTCCAGCCCGCGCAGGCCGCGGAGGATCTCGAGCAGCTCGCGGCTCGTGATGCCGCCGGCCTCGGGGGTGCCGGTGCCCGGCGCGTGCGCGGGGTCCAGCACGTCGATGTCCACCGAGATGTAGAGCGGCCGGCCCCCGATGCGCTGGCGCAGCTGGTCCACGATCTCGTCCACGCCCTGACGGAACACGTCCGAGGAGGTGACGATGCCGAAGCCCATGCGGTGGTCGTCGTCGAGGTCCTTCTTGCCGTAGAGCGGACCGCGCGTGCCCACATGCGAGATGGCCTCGGTGTCCAGGATCCCCTCCTCCACGGCGCGGCGGAACGGCGTGCCGTGGGTGTACTCGGCCCCGAAGTAGGTGTCCCACGTGTCCAGGTGGGCGTCGAAGTGCAGCAGGGCAACGGGCTCGCCCGCCCGGGCGGAGGCGGCGCGCAGCAGCGGCAGCGCGATGGTGTGGTCGCCGCCGATGGTCATGAGCGAGGAGCCGTCCTCGGTGAGGTCCATCGCGTCCTGCTGGATCGCCTCGATGGCCTCGCCGATGTCGAACGGGTTCACCGCCATGTCCCCGGCGTCCACCACCTGGGCCTGCGCGAAGGGCGAGGTGTCCGTGGCGGGGTTGTACGGGCGCAGCAGCCGCGAGGACTGCCGCACGTGGCCGGACCCGAAGCGTGCACCGGGGCGGTAGGAGACGCCGGCGTCGAACGGCACGCCGACCACCTTGATCTCCGGGGCGACGCCGGCCGCGGCCGCCTCGTCCAGGCGCGGCAGCAGCGCGTAGGTGGGGGTGCCGCCGTAGCGGGGCACGAGGGCGGAGTTCACGGGGCCGAGGCGGCCGTTGTCCTCGACGCGGGGGATCTCGAGCATCTGGATGTCCTCTCTGGGCGGTTCGGTTCGGTCTGGTCGGTCTGGTCTGTCCGGTGTGGGCGCGCCGGACGGGGTCACGCGTGGCCCACGAGGGTCCACAGCACGACGGCGGGGCGGTCGTCCGGATTGGCCCACGAGTGGGGCTCGCGGCCGGGGAAGGTGACGGTGTCCCCCTCCTCCAACAGGTGCACGGCCTCGGTGGTCCGCAGCTCGAGGCGGCCGGTGACCACGTGCACCGCCTCCACGCGGCAGTCCACGGTGTACAGCTCCGCCTCCCCGCGGCCGCGCGGCGCGATGTCAGCGCGCAGGATCTGCAGGTCACGACTGCCGCGCGGGGTGATCAGGCGCTCGCGGATGCCCTCGCCGCCGAGGTTGACCGCGGGGGCGTCGGCGAGGCGCACGACCGTCACCTCGGGCGCGTCCAGGACGTCGCCCGGGCTCGCGCCGAGCACCTGGCACAGGGTCACGAGCGTGCTCACGGACGGGCTCGTCAGGTCCCGCTCGAGGCGGGAGAGGAAGCCCTTGCTGACGCCGGCCGCCTCGGCCAGCTGGGCCACGGTGAGCCGCCGCGCCTCGCGCAGCGCACGCAGCCGACGGCCGATCAGCGCCTGGCCCGGCGCGGTCTCGAGCGGGAGGGCCTTCATCGCGCTCCTCCCGACGTCGGCCAGGCGAGGACGCGGGCCGGGGAGCCGTCGCCGCCGGCCAGGGGCAGCGGATGCACCTCGAGCCGGAGGCGGGCGGACCAGTCGGCGCGCGGCGCCGCCCCTGCGGGGCGGAGCGCGTCCAGCCCCACGAGGTTCTCGACGATGATCCCGTCGCCGCCGAGGAAGGCCGCGTGGGCAGGAAGGTCGGGCTCACCGGCGAGCCCGGTGGGATCGGGACTGAGCATGTCCACCCCCAACAGACGGATGCCACGATCCCACAGCATGGCCGCGGCCTCTCCTGTGAGGAAGGGATGACGCGCGCGGAGGAGGCCGTCGCGCCAGTGTCGATCCCAGCCCGTGGCCAGCAGGAGTCGGGCGGGCGTCTGCGCATCCGTGCCGGGCAGGAGGGGGGCCAGGCGCGCGGCGGAGATCGGCTCCCCGGGGGCGAGCCCGGCCAGACCGAGGACGAGGGTGTCCCCGCACAGCTCGTCCCAGGTCAGCCCCTCGACGGTGCGGCCGCCCGGCACGGTGTGGCACGGGGCGTCCACGTGGGTGCCGGCATGCGAGCCGATCTCGAGGGCCATGACCGCGACCCCGTCCTGGGCGACGGTGAGGGCGGGACGGATACGCACACCTGGATCGCCCGGGTACACGGGCATGCGGTCCTCCAGGGGGCGCGAGAGGAGCAGGGGGGCAACGGAGTCAGACGCCACGGCGTCCCTCGATCGACGCGCCGGCCTCCGGGCGGGCCTCCGGCCGATGACGCGGCCAGGCGAGCAGGGCGTAGAGCAGGGCGCTCAGGAGGAACACCGGGACGGTGACACCGACGGGACTGGGCCACACGTCCGTGAGCAGCCACGACGTCGCGGCACCGACGACCCACACGGCCACTGCTCGCCCGTGGACACCCCCGCGGAACCAGGCGCGCGGGCCACGGGCCACGAGCACGTCCAGGGTGGTGCGGCGGCCCTGGAGCACGTAGTCCACGAGGATCACGGCGAACACCGGCACGAAGAAGGCGCCGATCAGCGCAAGGAAATCTGTGAAGCGGGTGAGCAGGTCGAACCACATCGCACCGATGACGCTCACCGCGCCGAGCACCAGGGCGACAGGCACGAACGGAAGGGGCCGGCTCAGCGAGGCGTGGGTAACCGACGTCGCCATCCCGTAGACCACCATCGTGTTCGTGGCCATGACCGAGAGGAACATCACCACGGCCAGCGGCCAGCCGAAGGCCGCGACGAGGGTCGCCGGGTCGAAGGGGGTGGCCGCGGCGTCGCCCAGGAGCACGTGTGCGAAGGCCGTGAGGCCCAGGCTCATCGCGATGACGGTGGACAGGGTGTAGCCGATGCCAGAGCCCAGCGCGGCCGCTCGCGGGGTGCTCGCGTTCCGGGTGATGTCGGCGGAGAGGACGGTCCACGAGATGGCCGTGGCGAAGACGAGATCGAAGGCGAGGGCGGGAGTCAGCTCGACTGCGGGGTCCACCGGGATCGACGCCAGCTCGGCCGGGCCGTGGGCACGGAAGGCGGTGACGAAGATCCCGCCCATCACGGCGAGCATCACGAGGGCGAGCCAGGGTTCGATCCGCGCGATGCCCTCGTGCCCGAGGATCGCCAGGGCCACGACGACGAGCTGGCACAGGACCGCGAAGAGCATCGGCGAGGAGAATCCGGTGGCCGCGGACACCAGGGCGTCCACCGCGAGGCCGGCCAGCATGGCCTGCACCCAGGACCACCCCATCAGGACCACCACGTTGAACGTCACCGGCAACAGAGATCCGCGGTGGCCGAAGGCCGCACGGGTCAGCGCCATGGTGGGCAGACCGGTGCGGGCGCCGATGACCCCGACCCCCACCAGGACGAGGGCGCCGAGGACGGTGCCGAGCACGATGCTTGTCAAGGCGGTGGCATAGGAGACCCCGGGCTGGAAGAGGGTCCCCGTCAGAAGCGTGGTGACCACGAGGTTGGCGGCCAGCCAGATCAGGAGCATGCGGAGCGTGCTCACGGTGCCGCGGGGCGGTGTCTGGACGACATGCTCGGACACACGCGCTCCTCTCGTTCGACCCGGAGCCTGCGCCCCGTCGCCCTGGACGACATGTTGCCTGCGATGCAACATGTGTTTACCGTAGACCCAGATCGTGTGATCGGCAACACGCCGATCTCTCCTGTCCCGCCCGCGGCGCCCCCGCATCCCGGCGCCCTGGATCCCCTCGCCCCAAGGACCACCCGTGACCCTCAACCTGACCATCGTCGCCGTCTACCTGGTCGGCATGCTCGCCTTCGGCTGGTGGGGCAAGACCCGCGCCGCCAGCTCGGAGGACTACCTCGTGGCGGGCCGCCGCCTCGGGCCGGTGCTGTTCACCGGCACCATGGCCGCCGTCGTGCTCGGCGGCGCCGCCACCGTGGGCGGCGTCGGCCTGGGGTACGAGTTCGGGCTCTCCGGCGCGTGGCTCGTGGCCGCCATCGGCGTCGGCGTCCTCATCCTGTCGGTGGCGTTCGCCCCGATCCTGGCCCGCCTGAAGATCTACACCGTCTCGCAGATGCTCCGCCTGCGGTACGGCCGTGGCGGGGCCTCCCACGCCTCCTCCTTCGTGATGCTCGCCTACACGCTCATGCTCGCCGCCACCTCCACGGGCGCCTACGCGTCGCTCTTCGTGGTGCTCTTCGGCTGGGACCGCTGGCTGTCCGTCCTGGTGGGCGGCGGCATCGTGCTGGCCTACTCCGTGCTCGGCGGCATGTGGTCCATCACCCTGGCCGACATGGCCCAGTTCCTCATCATGACCATCGGCCTGTTCGCCCTCATGCTCCCCCTCTCCCTGGCCAACGCCGGCGGCTGGAGCGCCATGCAGGAGCGCCTGGGCGCCGAGTTCTTCAGCTGGGACGGGATCGGCGTGCAGTCGATCGTCACCTACTTCGTGATCTACACCCTCGGCCTGCTGATCGGCCAGGACGTCTGGCAGCGCGTGTTCACGGCCCGCTCCCCGCGCGTGGCCCAGATCGGCGGCGCCACCGCGGGGCTGTACTGCATCGTGTACGGCGTCGCCGGCGCCGTGATCGGCATGGCGGCGCGCACGGTGACCGCGGACATCGCCGCCACGGACGACGTGTTCGCGTGGGTCGCCCAGAACCTGCTGCCCGTGGGCGTGGGCGGCGTGGCCCTGGCGGCCGCCGTCGCGGCCATGATGTCCACCGCCTCGGGCGCGATCATCGCGGCCTCGACCGTGATGCGCACCGACATCCTCCCGATCCTCCGCGGCGAGGCCACCGCCGCCGAGGACGGCGCCGTCGCCGAGGACGCGGCCACGGAGACCGCGGCGGAGCTCGCCTCGAACCGCGGCTGGGTGCTGCTGCTCGGCGCCGTCGTGCTGGGGCTGGCGATCGTCGTCCCGGACGTGGTGGCGGCCCTGACCATCGCGTACGACATCCTCGTGGGCGGCCTGTTCGTCGCGATCGTCGGCGGCCTCGTGTGGAAGCGCGGCACCGGCACGGCGGCCCTGTGGTCCATGGTGGTCGGGACGGTGGGCACCCTCGGCACCATGGGCTGGCTCGAGCTGAACGCCGCCGAGCCCTTCGAGGGCGTCTTCGCGAACGAGCCGATCTACGTCGGCCTGGCCGCCTCCGCCGTCGTGTACGTCCTCCTCAGCCTGATGACCCGGCCCACCGACCCCGCGGTCCTCGAGGCCTGGCGGGTGCGC
This sequence comes from Micrococcus sp. HMSC31B01, assembly GCF_001816085.1. NCBI lineage: Bacteria > Bacillati > Actinomycetota > Actinomycetes > Micrococcales > Micrococcaceae > Micrococcus > Micrococcus sp. HMSC31B01. The sequence goes on along the minus strand of NZ_KV825019.1, from coordinate 1,504 downwards.
TCCCGCCACGGCGTCGACGCCGCGGTCTGAGAGTGCCTCTGGCCGACGACCCCGGGGCCTGTGATCCTCCGACGCCCGCACGATGGCCGAGGCCAGGTGACGGGTGCTGCGGGCGGCGGCGCGCGACCCTTCCCCGAGCTCCCCGCCGACCCCTACTGTGTCCGTACAACCCGGGACCGGGACTCCCCCTCGGGTTCGTCCCGTCTCCCGCCCTGCCAGGGCCTCGATAGAGACAGAAAGGCAGCAGTTCCCATGACCACCAAGAACCGCGCCGTGGCTTTCCACGGCATCAAGGACGTGCGCGTCGACGAACTGGACTTCCCCAAGCTGGAGATGCCCGACGGCTCCGCCGCCCCGCACGGCGTCATCCTCAAGATCGTCGCCACCAACATCTGCGGCAGCGACCTGCACATCTACCGCGGGTCCTTCCCCGCACCCGAGGGCATGGTGCTGGGTCACGAGATGACCGGCCAGGTGCTGGAGGTCGGCAGCGACGTCCAGTTCCTGCAGGAGGGCGACCTCGTCTCCGTGCCGTTCAACGTGGCCTGCGGCCGCTGCCGCAACTGCCGCGCTGGCCGGACCGAGATCTGTGAGACCGCCAACCCGGAGCAGGCGTGCGCCGCCTACGGCTTCAATCTGGGCGGCTTCCAGGGCGGGCAGGCCGAGTACCTGTTCGTGCCGTACGCCGACTTCCAGCTGCTGCGCTTCCCGGACCAGGAGCAGGCGATGGAGAAGATCCTGGATCTTGCCGTGCTCTCGGACATCCTCCCCACGGCGTTCCACGGTCTCATGGCAGCCGGCGCCAAGCCCGGCTCCACCGTCTACATCGCCGGTGCCGGCCCCGTGGGCCGGTGCGCCGCGGCCGCCGCTCGGCTGCTGGGCGCCTCGTGCATCATCGTGGGCGACCAGGACGCCTCGCGGCTGGAGCTGGTGCGCAAGCACGGCTGCGAGACCATCGACCTCTCCGTCACGGAGAACCTGCAGGACGCCGTGAACGACATCCTCGGCGAGCCGATGGTGGACTGCGCGGTGGACTACGTCGGCTCCGAGGCCCACGGCCTGGGCTCCGCGTCCGATGAGATGCAGCCGATCGCCGCCGTGAACCAGGTCCTGGACATCACCCGTCCGGGCGGTGCCACGGGCATCATCGGCATCTACGGGCCGGACCCGATCGCGGAGACGAAGGCCGAGCAGGAGGGCACCTTCCCGGTGGACTTCGGCAAGGCCTGGATCAAGTCGCCCCACATCATCGGCGGCCAGGCGCCCGTCATGCGCTACAACCGCCAGCTGATGATGTCGATCCTGTGGGACCGGATGCCGTACCTGACGGAGATGGTCAACCCGCGCGTGATCAGCCTGGACGAGGCACCCCAGGCCTACGCGGAGTTCGACCAGGGCTCCGTGGACAAGTTCGTCATCGACCCCCACGGCATGATCGCCCGCTGAGCGGCCCGCCTCCGGAGGCACGACGGCGCCCCTCACCTGCCCGCGCAGGTGAGGGGCG
>NZ_KV825018.1:0-9594 GCF_001816085.1 Micrococcus sp. HMSC31B01 | reverse complement strand
CAACAACGTCATGCCCTCCTACAGCTAGCGTGACGGGTATGGACGAGCCCACGCTGCTGCGCGTCGCCCTGCCCGTGGCGAACACGCCCGGCCATCACCTGGACCAGCGGCTCTGGCTCAGCCGGGCCGCGCGCCCCGTGGACCCCGAGACCTTCGGCCGGGCCTGATGTCGGCCGACCGCCCCTTCCGCTTCACCCACCGCTGGGCCGTCCCCGCGGACGCCCGGTCCGTGCTGGCCCTGCTCGCCGACCCGGCCGGCTACCCACGCTGGTGGCCGGCCGTCCCGCGCGTCCGTCGCCTGGGCCCCGACCGCGCCGCCGTCCGGCTGCGCGGGTTCGTGCCGGTGCGTCTGACGATGGAGCGTCTCATCGACGACCGCGCCCGCGGCCTACTGGTCGCCCGCCTGAGCGGGGGCCTGACGGGCACCGTGCGGGTCACCGTCCACGACGACGGTGCCCCGGCCGGACACGCGACGCACTGCATCGTGGTGTGGGAGCAGGAGGTGGTGCTGACCTCGTCGTGGATGCGCGCCGTGGCCCGCGTGCCGGGCGCCCGCGCCGCGATGGGCCTCAGCCACGCGGCCGCGATGCACTCCGCGCGTCGGGCACTCGGGGCCAAGGCCGTGCCGACCGCTGATCCCGCTTGAACGGCTCGTCCATGACGGCCCAGCGCCCTCGGGCCGGCTCAGACCTCGGCCTGGGCCTCGTCCCACTCGCGGGACAGCGGCGGGCGGGCGACGCCGTCGAGCAGCCCCTCCGCCGGGTCCGCGCCGAGCTCGACGATCCTGTTGTCCGCGTCCACGTGGACGACCTTGGGCTGGAAGCGGCGAGCCTCGTCGTCGTCCATCTGCCCGTAGGCGATGAGGATGACGACGTCCCCCGGATGCACCAGGTGGGCGGCGGCGCCGTTGATGCCGAGCACGCCGGAGCCCCGCTCGCCCGCGATGGTGTAGGTCTCCAGTCGCGCGCCGTTGGTGACGTCCACGATGGACACGAGCTCGCCGGGGAGGATGTCCGCGGCGTCCAGCAGGTCCTGGTCCACGGTCACGGAGCCCACGTAGTGCAGGTCCGCCTGGGTCACGGTGGCCCGGTGGATCTTGGCGTGGAACATGGTGCGCAGCATGCGGCAGGACTCTCCGGATGAGGGGGTGGGTCGGGTCCGAGAGGACCGGTGCTCGATTCTACGCCGGTCCGGAGACGAGGGGCAGGGGGTCGGCGCCGGCCCGAGGCTCCCGCCCCTCTCGCCGAAGCCCGCAGACACGCCGCTACGCCCTGGCGGTAGCGGCGTGTCTGCAGGCCTGGGCGGGTCAGATCCACGACGGCGGCACTCGGCCCGGCGGGGTCCGCGCAGCCACCAGGCCCCGCAGCTGCCGCACGAACAGCTCCCAGTGCCCTGGCCGGAACACGTCGGCGGTCACCCGGATCACCTCCCACCCCTCCGCGCGCAGGGCCGCGTCCCGCTCGCGGTCCTCACGCCACTGCCGGCGATCCGTGCGGTGCTGATCGCCGTCGTACTCGACCGCCACCTTGGCCTCCGCCCACACCAGATCCACGCGGAGCCGCTGTCCCGTGGCGAGGCGGATGCACGGGTTCACTGCGGGCTCGGGGACGCCGTCCAGGACGAGCCGCGCCCGCAGTCGGCTCTCCTGCGGCGAGTCGGCTCCGGGGCGGACGAGCTCCAGCGCCTCCCGGGCCGCGCGGATCCCGCGCACCCGTCCGCGTTCCTCGACGGCGGCGCGCAGCTCGGCCACGTCCGTCACCCCGGGAGGCAGCCGACGGCGGCGGGCCTCCGTCGGGGCGGTCCGCACCATGCTGTCCCCCAGCGCGACGAGATGGTCGAGCGGCCCGGCCTGCGCGGCGAGGTCCACGAAGATCCACCCCGGTGCGGTCACGCGCACCCCGTCCACGATCCGCACCGGTGCGTCGGCGCGGAGGCGGTGTGAGCGGACCCCGGCCCGGCTCGACGCGGTGCCGTGGCCGCGCGGGGTCGCGACGTGCACGGACCGGTCGGCGGCGAGCGGCCCGGTCAGCCACAGGCCGAGCACCCTGGCGGCCGTGACGTGGCTGAACACGCCCTCGGGGTGCAGATCCTGCAGTGCCCGCAGATGGTCCATGGGGTCCGGTTCGACGCCGCGCAGGCCCCAGAGCCCCCAGCCGAGGGAGACCACGTCCCCGCGCCGCAGCCGGGCCGCGCTCACCCCCGTCTCGCGCGCGGCCGGGGTCGAGAACACGGTCGGAGCGCGGAGGAGGCCGTCCAGTCCGCAGCGCATCGGAGGCAGGGGCGCGGGCGAGCGGGGCATGGGCCGAGCGTGCCCGATCCGGGCGGGCCGCCGTCGTCGTCCGCCGGGATCTGTGGACGACGCCCCGCCGAGGCCCGCAGACACGCCGCTACGTCCTGGCGGTAGCGGCGTGTCTGCGGGCCCGGGCGCCACGGCTTGCGCGGCGAAGCCCTCTCCACGACGACGGCGTCACCGGCCCGGCTCCCCCTCCCGCGTGATCCACGTCTCGGCTAGGGTGAGGAGCAATAACCGACCGATCGGTCGGAACTCGTCCGCGCCCCCGACACCAGGAGACCCCGTGACCGTCACCGCCCCCTCCCTCCCGGAGATCCTCCCCAGCTACGTCGCCGGCAGCTGGTGGACGCCGTCGCACCCGTCCAAGGTCACCGACGTGACGGACGCGAACACCGGCGCGCGCCTGACCGGCGTCTCCACCGACGGCCTCGACACGGCCGCCGCCATCGAGCACGCCCGCACCGTCGGCCAGCAGGCCCTGGGCGAGCTGACCATCCACGAGCGCGCCCTCAAGCTCAAGGAGCTCGCGCTCTTTCTGAACTCCCGCGTCCAGGAGCTCTACGACGTCTCCTTCGCCACCGGCGCCACGCAGCGCGACCACGCCTTCGACGTCGACGGCGGCATCGGCACCCTCTTCACGTTCTCCGGCAAGGGCCGCCGCGAGCTACCGAACTCCACCGTGATCATCGACGGCGACGTGGAGCCCCTCTCCCGCGACGGCTCCTTCATCGGCGAGCACATCTACCAGCGCATCCCGGGCGTGGCCGTGCAGATCAACGCGTTCAACTTCCCCGTGTGGGGCATGCTCGAGAAGTTCGCCCCGGCCTTCGTCGCCGGCGTGCCCACCGTGGTCAAGCCGGCCACCCCCACCGGCTACGTCACGCAGAAGTGCGTCGAGCTGATGCTCGAGTCCGGCGTGCTGCCCGAGGGCTCGATCCAGCTGATCTCCGGCTCCGCCCGCGACCTGCTGGACCACCTGGACTACCGCGACCACGTCGCGTTCACCGGCTCCGCCGCCACCGCGGCCACGCTGAAGAAGCACCCGAACGTGCAGGAGGGCGGCGTCCGCTTCACCGCGGAGACCGACTCCCTCAACGCCGCCATCCTCGGCCCGGACGCGGACCCGGAGTCCCCCGAGTTCGAGGCGTTCGTGAAGGTCGTCTTCCAGGAGATGACGGTCAAGGCCGGACAGAAGTGCACCGCCATCCGCCGGGTGATCGTCCCGCAGGATCGGGTCGAGGCCGTGACCGCCGCCCTCACCGAGCGCCTGGCCGCGAAGGTCGTCCTGGGCGACCCGCGCGTCGAGGGCACCACCATGGGCGCCCTGGCCTCGAAGGACCAGCAGGGCGAGGTCCGCGGCGCGGTGCAGCGCCTGGTCGACGCCGGCGGTCAGGTCCGCCTCGGCGGCCCCGAGGGCTCGACCGGTGACGCCGACGCCGAGTCCGGCGCGTTCTTCGCCCCCACGGTGCTCACCTTCGAGGACGCACGCACCCCCGAGGTGCACAGCGTCGAGGCGTTCGGTCCGGTCACCTCGGTGATCGGCTACACGGACGTGGCCGACGCCGTGGCCCTGGCCGCCCTGGGCTCGGGGTCGCTCGTGGCCACGGTCGCCACGAACGACGGTGAGACCGCCCGCGCGTTCGCCGCCGGGATCGGCGCCCACCACGGCCGCGTGCACGTCCTGAACCGCCAGACCGCCACGACCACCACCGGTCACGGCGCCCCCGTGCCGGTGCTGATCCACGGCGGCCCCGGCCGCGCCGGCGGCGGCGAGGAGCTCGGCGGGGTCCGCGCCGTGAAGCACTACATGCAGCGCACGGCGATCCAGGGCTCCCCGGACATGCTCACGGCCATCACCGGCGTGTGGCATCAGGGCGCCGCGGCCCACACGGTGACGCGCGAGGACGTGGAGGCCGGCACGGCCGTGCACCCGTTCTACAAGTCCCTGGCCGAGCTGACGGTGGGCGACCAGTTCGCCTCCGGCCTGCGCACCGTCACCCTGGAGGACATCACCGCCTTCGCGGAGGAGACCGGGGACAGGTTCTACGCCCACACGGACGAGGAGGCCGCCATGGCCAACCCGTTCTTCCCGCGCCGGGTGGCCCACGGCTACCTGCTGGTCTCGTGGGCCGCGGGGCTGTTCGTGGCCCCGGATCCGGGCCCGGTGCTGGCCAACTACGGCCTGGAGAACCTGCGCTTCATCACGCCGGTGACCTACGACGACGCCATCCGCGTGACCCTGACGGCCAAGCGCATCACCCCGCGCGTGAGCGACGAGTACGGCGAGGTGGCCTGGGACTGCCGGATCCACAACCAGAAGGACGAGCTCTGCGCCCAGTACGACGTGCTGACGCTCGTGGCCAAGACCTGGCCGATGGCCCCGTCCGAGACCTCCCAGGGCTGAGCCCCCCTGCTTCGACGGGCCGTCCCGTGCGCCCGCTGCGCGCCGGGCGGCCCGTCGTCGTCCCCGGGAACAAGGAGCGTGCCCGGGGCGTTCACCTGTACGTCCCATTCGGACCGCGAGAGAAGAAGGTCGACACACATGTCCGAGTTCACCCGTTTCGAGCAGGTCGCCGTGCTGGGCACCGGCGTGCTGGGTTCGCAGATCATCATGCAGGCGGCGTACCACGGCAAGAAGGTGATGGCCTACGACGCCGTCCCCGCCGCCCTCGAGGGGATCGAGCGCCGCTGGGCGTGGATCCGCCAGGGCTACGAAGCAGACCTCGGGGAGGGCTACGACCCGCAGCGCTTCGACGAGGCCATCGCCCGCATCACGCCGACCTCGGACCTCGGCGAGGCCCTGGCGGATGCGGACATCGTGGTCGAGGCCGTCCCGGAGAACCTGGAGCTCAAGCGCAAGGTGTGGGCCCAGGTGGGCGAGCTCGCCCCCGCCACGACCCTGTTCGCCACGAACACCTCCTCCCTGCTGCCCTCGGACTTCGCCGACGCCAGCGGCCATCCGGAGCGCTTCCTGGCCCTGCACTACGCCAACCGCATCTGGGCGCAGAACACCGCCGAGGTCATGGGCACCGCCGCGACCTCGCCGGAGGCCGTCGCGGGAGCCCTGCAGTTCGCCGAGGAGACCGGCATGGTCCCCGTGCACGTGCGCAAGGAGATCCCGGGCTACTTCCTCAACTCCCTGCTCATCCCGTGGCTGCAGGCCGGCTCCAAGCTGTACATGCACGGAGTGGGCAACCCGGCGGACATCGACCGCACGTGGCGCGTGGCCACCGGCAACGAGCGCGGCCCGTTCCAGACCTATGACATCGTGGGCTTCCACGTGGCCGCCAACGTCTCCCGCAACACGGGCGTCGACTGGCAGCTCGGCTTCGCTGAGCTGCTCGAGAAGAGCATCGCCGAGGGCCACAGCGGCGTGGCCGACGGCCAGGGGTTCTACCGCTACGGGCCGGACGGGGAGAACCTCGGCCCGGTGGAGGACTGGAACCTGGGCGACAAGGACACCCCGCTCGGCTGACCTCCTCCGCTGACGGATCAGGGGCCGTCCGGTGCGCACCACGCATCGGGCGGCCCCGTTGCGTGCCCCCGCCGCTTCCTTGTGGCATCCGTCACAGCGCACGTAGAGTCGGGCCATGACGACCTCCCGACTCCCCCTGTTCGGCGCCCTCGCCGTGGGCGCACTCGCCCTCACCGGGTGCGCGGGCGGCGGCGGCGCGGAGCCCTCCTCCCCCGCCCCGTCGTCGGTGTCGTCCACGACGACGGCGGCCTCGTCCGCGTCCACGTCACCCGCGGCCAGCAGCTCCACGGAGAGCACGGGCGCGGCGGAGAGCACGGCCAGCGCCTCCGCCTCCAGCAGCCTGTCCCTCGAGATGCCCCCCGCGCTGGACGGGCAGCGGACCCTGGCGGTGCAGGCCGCCGTGCAGCGGGCCGCGGGGCCGGGGTCCGAGGTGGGGCTGAGCGCCGCCTCGCCGCTGGAGCGGCAGACGGAGCTGCGCCAGCGGGCCGACGGACTGGAGCAGGCGGTCGACGCCGGCGCGAGCCCGGCGCCCACCCGCAGCGCGGAACAGCAGGCCTGCCTGGACGCCACCCGCTCCGCCCTGGAGCGGGACGCCGAGGCCGGGGCGGCGGACCTGGGGCTCACGGCCCAGCCGGAGACGGCCGCCACCACCGGCGGCGGGCCCACCACGACGCCGGCGCCCTCCTTCACGGCGTCCCCCGACGCCGAGGTCACTCCGCTCGGCGTGCGCGTCACCGTGTACCCCACGGAGGAGGCCGCCCGCGCCGCCCTGGAGGACGCCCGGGCGGCGGCGCAGGCCTGCACCGGGGTGGACCTGGCCGGGCTCGGCGTGGAGAGCGTGACGCGGACCGAGCACGAGGGCGGCACCGGGTACACGGCGATCCCGGCCCCCGGGGGGTCCGTCTACGCCCACCTCACGGCCGTGCAGGACGGCGACCGGACCGTGGCCGTGGCCCAGGCCGACGCGGACGGCGGGGTGCCCGCGGACGCCGAGGACCGTGCGGCCTCGATCGTGGCCGACGTGCTCGCCGCGCTCGACGGCGAGGGCTGAGGGCCCTCAGCCCCGCAGACCCCCGAGCACCACGCCCGTGACGGCGTCGATCATCTGGCCCGGTCCCTGCTGGCCGGGGGCGCCGCGATCCGGCCGGTACCAGTCGACGATCGAGTTGATCATGCCGAGCGCCAGGCGGGCGAGGTTGCGCGGGCTCACGTCGGAGCGCACCGCCCCCGCGGCCTGGGCTGCCTCGAGCAGGTCGCCCAGACGCCGGGTGATCTCGCGCCGGCGTTCGACGGCGGCCACCTCGACCGCCGAGTTCCCGCGCAGGCGCAGCAGCAGGGTCACCTCGGGCTGCTTCTCCGCCAGCACCCCGAGCGTGCCGCGGATGGCCGCCTCGACCTGCGCGCCGGCGTCGTCCCCGCTGGCCACCACATCGTCCAGGCACGCCTCGAGGGCGTCGAGCGCCTCCGTCACCGCGTGGTCGAGGATCGCCTCCTTGGACTCCACGTGGTGGTAGATCGCGGACTTGGAGATGCCCAGGTGGGTGGCGAGCATGCCCATGGACGTCGCCTCGTAGCCGTGCCGGTTGAAAAGCTCGACGCACTCGGCCAGCAGCGTCTGCCGGTCATAGCCGGGCCGGCCGCGGCGCGGGGTGGGGCTGCTCTGGGGCACGGGGCTCCTTCGGGGGCGGGCGGACGCCGACGACGACGACGGTGCACCGGTCCACTCTACCGGGCACGCCGGCGTCGGGTTCGGCCGCGGGGACGGGATCAGGCCTGGTCGCGCAGGTCGTAGATGCGCTTGAGCTTGCCGGAGGAGCGGGCGAGGGTCTCCGGCTCCACCACGTTGATCACGCACGAGGAGCCGATCTTCGTCTTGATCTCCATGCGCAGGTGCGCGGCGCAGGCCTGGGCCTCCTCGAGGGTCGCATGATCGCGGCGCTCGATGTTCACGGCCATCTGGTCCATGCGGTCCGGGCGGGTGATCTCGAGGGTGAAGTGCGGCGACAGGGCCGGCTCCTTGAGGGCCAGCTCCTCGATCTGCGACGGGAACAGGTTCACACCGCGCAGGATGATCATGTCGTCCGAGCGGCCGGTGATGCGGCCCATGCGGCGGTGGCCCGGGTGCGTGGTGCCCGGCAGCAGGCGGGTGAGGTCGTGGGTGCGGTACCGGATGATCGGCAGCGCCTGCTTGGTGAGCGAGGTGAAGACGAGCTCGCCGTGGCGGCCGGTCTCGAGGACCTCGTCCGTGAGCGGGTCGATGATCTCGGGGCGGAAGTGGTCCTCCCAGATGTGGGAGCCGTCCTTGGTGGCCGCGGACTCGCCGGCCACGCCCGGGCCCATGACCTCGGAGAGGCCGTAGATGTCCAGGGCGTCGAGGTCGAAGGTCTGCTCGATCTCGCGGCGCATCTCCTCGGTCCACGGCTCGGCGCCGAGGATCGCGACCTCGAGGGAGGACTCGCGGGGGTCCAGGCCGAGCTTCTTGAAGCCGTCCGCAATGGTCAGCAGGTAGGTGGGCGTGGAGAGGATGGCGCGCGGCTGGAAGTCGGTGATCAGCTGCACCTGCTTCTCCGTCTGCCCGCCGGACATCGGGATCACGGCCGCCCCGATGCGCTCGGCGCCGTAGTGGGCGCCGAGGCCGCCGGTGAACAGGCCGTAGCCGTACGCGTTGTGCACGCGGTCACCGGGGCGGATGCCGCCGGCGCGGAAGCAGCGGGCGACGAGGGTGGCCCACGTGGCCAGGTCGTCGTCGGTATAGCCGACCACGGTGGGCTGGCCGGTGGTGCCGGAGGAGGCGTGGATGCGACGCAGCTCGGGGCCCGTGGCGGCGAAGGCGCCGAACGGGTAGCTCTTCCGCAGGAACTCCTTGTCCGTGTACGGGAACTTGGCGAGGTCCCCGAGCTCCGTGAAGTCCGAGGGGTGGACGCCGTGCGCGTCGAAGTGCTCCCGATACGCGGGCACGTTCTCGTAGGCGTGGTGCAGGGTCCAGCGGAGGCGTTCGAACTGGAGCGCCTCGATCTGGTCCCGGCTCATCGTCTCCTCGGGGTCCGGGGCCCCGCGGTCGGCGGGGGCGGGCAGGGGTGCCGGCGTGTACGGGTTGGGGATCGAGGCCTCGAGCATGGCGTTCTCCTGGGGATGCGGGGTCGGGCGGCGGTCGACGACGGCGGCGCACCGGCGGGTGCGTCCGCCGGTCAGCGTCCGGGGGCGGGGATGGTGCGGGAGCGGCCGCGGAAGGCGGCCACCGGGGTGCCGTCGTCGGTGGTGACGGTGATGTCATAGACGGCCGAGCGGCCGGCGGCGGCGACCAGGCGGCCCTCCGCGACGAGGGTCTGCCCGGCGCGGGTGGCCGCGAGGAAGTTGACGTCCACGCCGGAGGCCACGGTGAGGGTGGAGCCGTCCGAGGCGGGGTCGTTGCAGGACAGCGCGAAGCATGTGTCCGCGAACGCGAAGACGGCGCCGCCGTGGGCCAGGCCGAAGCCGTTGTGCTGGTCCTCGGTGAGCGTCATCCGGATGCGCGCGTGGTCCTTCTCGGCGGCCTCGAGGGTGACGCCGAGCCACCGTGCCACGCGGTCCTCCGCGAGCATGGGGTGGTGGGCGGTCTCGGTCATGGGCGGGCCTCCCTGCCGGCACGGGCGCGCCGGCGCGGCGGCGCAGAGAATTACTGAACGATCATTAGGTAACTCTCTGGATGTGACCCACGTCAAGTCCGGTCCGGTGTGTGACGCGCGCCGCCCCCCGCCGTCATGCCGTGGGAGCGGGGCACACCGGGGGACCTGTGCGCGGCCCCCGCCTATCGTGTCCGCGGCGCCTGTCTAGGTGTTGTGGGTCA
>NZ_KV825017.1:0-7208 GCF_001816085.1 Micrococcus sp. HMSC31B01 | reverse complement strand
CGAGTCAACAACGTCATGACCTCTTACAGCCAGCAGCACCATCGGCGGTACCGCCGCCACACACGCGGCGAGCACGCTGGGCACGTCGGCGTCGGCCGCGACGACGGCGTGGATCGCGTTCGCCGTCACCGACACCAGCGCACCGGCCGCGAGCAGCAGCCACGGGTACCAAGCCGACCGCTGGCTCGCGAGGGCGACGACAGCGACCGTCGCGACGACGATGATCCCGTCGACGATGAGCGGCCACGCCCAGGCCTGCCCGGCATCCACGCCCGAGCGGCGAGCGAGGTCCGCGAGGGCGGTGAACGAGAGCCAGAACGCGCCGGCCGCGATGAACACCGTCCCGGCCAAGGCCGTCACGACCGCGACCCCGCCGCCCCGCGTCCGTACCGCGGTACTCATAAGAGCACCTGCCCCGTGAGCCGCACCGGCCGTTGCGGCGCATCGCCCTGCCCGACGACGGATGCGGGCCGGGCGTGCGCGACGCGGTACGCAGAACGGATCGTGGTCTCGACCTCTCGCGGCGCAAGGCCGACTCGTTCGCCGGCCGGGGCAAGCGCGTCGACCATCTCCGGCAGCGACATGCCTGCCTCCGCGAGACGGCACGATGCCCAGAACAGGCCGCGGTTGCGCTCGCCCTCGGCGCGCATCCCGACCCACGCGGCCAGCCGTGTGGCATCTTCCGACCGGATCGGGCCGCGTACCTGGTGCGGGGCAGGCTCCGGGCGCGGGTCGAGGAAGTCCCGCAGCCGAGCCGCATCGACCGGTGCGGGCGCACGGTCGGCACCGGCGACGAACTCGTAGGAGCCGGCGCCTGTCACGGCCGAGGGCGGGACGATGATGTAGCCGCCGTCGCCGCGGAAGTCCACATGCGCCTTCGCCGCCTGCCACGACCGCTGCGGCCGGTCCGGGTCGGATGGGAAGTAGAAGTGCGCCCCGCCCGACGCCGACCTGACCGCGGCCAGCCATCCCGGCACCAGGCCGGCACGGCGGGAGCGCTCGAACGCCGCGAACCCGTCACCGCCGGGCTTGCGATCCACATCGACGACCACGACCCCGGAGACAGCGCCGGTCGGGATGCCAATGTTCGCGGACGGCCACCGCCGCCACCACGCCGCCACCTGACGGGCATCGATGGTTGCCGCGTGGAACCCGCCGGGCTGCGCTTCCGGGTTCTCCTCATCGGGCTTCAACAGCGGGTTCTTCGCGCCCGGCACGCACGGCAACACAGGCACCCCAGCAGCCGCGAGCAGCGCGGCGGCCTGTGGCAATGGAAGGGTCGACACCGAGGAGAGGACGCTGGCGACGCTCATCACAGGCTCCTCACCGCGACGTCCGCAGGACGCGACGAACGCGCCGACTCGCCCGGCACCGACTGGGGTGCGATCCGCTTAGAGCCAGCCACACGCGAAGTCCCAGTCGACTCACGGGACAGGCCGGGCGGGTCGCCCGTGCCGACCTGAACGGTGGGTAGCGCGTCGAGAATCGTCACGGCGACCTTGCGGACACGCTCGCCGGTGGCCTGCACAACCTCGGCCGGGTCCTTGTCCTTGACCGTGCCCGCCCAGCCCGAAACATACGGGATCGTGTAGGCGGTGGTGTCCATGCCATGCGCGGCGCCGATCATCAGCGCCACGGACTCGGCCTCGACCTCGCCGACGCCTCGATGCCCGGTCGCATCCGGGCTGTCGGGGCCGTGCAGCATCACATGCGCGAGCTCGTGCGCGAGGGTCTTCACCTGCGCGGCGTCGTCCATGTTCGTCCGCACCGCGACCGTGCGCGCCTGGAAGTCGGTCAGGCCGTTCGCGCCGTGGATCATCCCCTCGTGCTCGACCCGCAGCACCGCGAAGCCCTCGGCCGCCACCAGTGCCGATAGCCCTTCCCATAAGCCGTCCGGTGCCTGGCCTTCCATCAGCGTCGGCGCCGGGCGTTCAGGGATCGGCGGGCCGTCGGTCATCGAGACGTCCCAGACACGCACCGGAATCGCGCGGACCATCTTCGACCGGACCGTTTCTCCGGGCTTCGGCTTCTCGTACCTGTCCAGGCGGCGCCATGATCCGGGGTTCTGCGGTGTCGAGGACGCGAACCGCGCCATCAGCGGGGCGAAGATCTGCATCGACCCGCCTGCCAGCGGAGAGCGACCCAGCGCCTTCCATTGCTTGTAACCGGCCACGAAGGTCGGCTCTGGCGCGCTTGTGCGACCTGCCTCGTAGAGATCGAGATGTTGAGCCCAGATCAGCAGCGTGTTGTTGAACGACTTCGCCCGGAACCGGGCCGCGAACTCCAGCGCACGCTTCCAGTCCTCACCCGAGACGAGCTGATCGACTGCAGCCGTTAGCCGCTCATGGAGCTGTTGGAGCCGCGCATCCCGCGCTGCTCGCGCCTCCTCGTCCGTCGCCATCAATGACCTCCTCCCGGCGAGGCCAACGGCACAAGCCGTTGACCCTTGCGACCATGAGGTGCGCCGGGCGGATCAGGAAGAAGAGAGACGGACAACGGACTGGGCCTGTGGCCGTCAGGCTCCGCGATGAACCCGACGTATTTGACGTGTTCTACACGGCAGTCCAAGACCTGTCGACGTCGCCGGCGAAACGTGGGACACGCGTCGAGTGGAGCGGTTCATACGACGAGTCCGCAGAGGTTACCGGCTGGTGTCGTTGACAGCGATAGCGTGGCTTTGTCGATCCTCAGGAACCGTATGTGGTGTGCGCCGGTACTGTGTCGGCGTGATGCCGTAGCGACGGAGAAACCAGTGGGATGCTACGCGCGGATCGCTCCACCCGACTTCGCTTGCGGCACGCATTACGGAAATGTCGGTTTCTTCGATGAGCCGCGCGAATTCGGTGAGCCGGAGTTCAGTGAGTAGACGCATTGGTGCGGCGCCGGCGTACTGTACGAACATGCGGGTGAGGTGGGTCCGTGAGAGGGAGAGTTCGCGTGAGAGCGCTCCAACGGTCCACGGCTCTGCGATGCGCCCGCGAAGCAACCGGATTGCCTGACCGACGTAGCCAATAGATCCGGTGTCGGTCAGTCGTCCATTGATGGGTGTCCACGGTGTCGTGAGGGTGTCCGGCGCTTCGTCCAGAAAAGTCGGCAGTATCAGCCTCATCCATCGTGCGAGAAGCTCGAGAGTGTGAGTCGCGACGACTTCGGGCGAGTGGGTCCCGCTGCGCAGTACGCTCATCTGTCGCCATATCGGCTCGACATGCCGCAGCACAGCGATACCTGGCGCAAGGACGATTGCGCGGCCGTCCCACTCGAGGGGGTGTACTCCTGCGATCACTCGTTCTGCGTCAGGGAGGAACCATGCCATCTGGGTGCGCCAGAACTGCTCGTCGGCGTAGATGGCCCAGATGCGTACGGACGGGGATGGGCGCACGCGGCACCATTTGCCGGTGCCGAGGGCAAGAGACATGCCAGGACGCAGGACGTGCATGCTCTCAGCAGTCTCTAGGGCGCAGGAGCCCTCAACGACGTTGAGTATCTTCGCGTGCCGGAACACGGTACGGCTTGACGGGACCGTACGCACCATCTCTATGGCCGCGATATCTCCTGGTGCCCGAACCGCTGCGTAGGGGCGCGTGAACCTGAGGGGCGCAGCGGGTGGCAAGTCATGTGCGGCCTCGAACGCGTCCTCTGGCGTAGCGGCCACGCTGCGCACGGCACACCGTCAGCTCAGCTTGCCTTCCGAGTCGCGTGGTCGCACGCGATGTTCGCTGAGGATCGAGATCCGATTGAACATGTTGATGGCCGCGGCGACCCACTCCGCGGCCGCGAACTCCGCCTCGGAGAGGGTGCTTCGGGCCTGCGCGAGCTCGACATTCACGGCGGCGTCGAGGGGGAGCCGGGTGGCTGCTTCAGCGATCGCGAGCAAGGCGCGCTCTCGATCGCTGAACAGTGGCGACTCGCGCCAGGCGGCCAAGATGTCGAGTAGTTGCTGATTGACGCCTGCGCGCCTTGCCTGCCGCGAATGCAGATCGAGGCAGAAGACGCATCCGTTCAACTGCGACGCCCGAACCTTGATCAACTCGCTCTCGGCGGGAGTGAGTCCGCGTTGCGATGCGGCTTCAGACACAGCGGTCGCGAACGCAGACGCGGCTTCCCATGCTTCTGGGACGGCCTTGTCCATGTAGGGGCGTGCTCCATGCAAGGTGGACATCAGCGATCATCCTTGGCCGAGCCGCCATCGGAGTCGAGGTCCTTCCTGACCTCGTCCATGTCGAGTCCTCTGACGTTCTCTACCACTTCGGCTAGGGCAGTGGGCGGTAGGGCGCCGGCCTGGCTGAAGACGAGCAACCCCTGGCGGAAGGCGAGCAGAGTGGGAATCGCGGTGATTTGGGCCGCCGCAGTGATGCGCTGCTCCGACTCCGTGTCGAGCTTCGCGTGGACGATGTCGGGATTGTCTTGCGACGACTTCTCGAAGACCGGCGCAAACTGATGGCATGGTGCGCACCAGTCCGCCCAGAAGTCGACGAGAACGATGTCGTTCTGATTGATCGTGACCTCGAAGTTGTCCTCGGTCAGTTCGACGGTTGCCATGTGGGTTCTCCTCTTGTGCGTATGACGATCAGTGGTGGTGTCCGTGGGGGTTGCCAGGGAACCGCGTGTCGACGACATCCGCATACTCCGGATGAGCGCGGATGTACGCGGCGGCGAAGGGGCACGAGACCGTCGCGGTCTTCTTGTCCTCGCGGAGACTGTTGAGGACGCCTCCAAGGAGTCGCGCCGCGACTCCCTTTCCGCGGAACTCGGGGAACACGGACGTCGCGAGCAGAAGCACCCGGTCGCCGGTTCTGCTGTAGAGCAGGCCGGCGGCGAGCTTGCCGTTCACGGTCGCTTCGTACAGCTCGGACTCGACGTTCTCAGTGATGACGAAGTCTTCGACTGCGTCCGAGGATGCAGCCGGGAGGTCAGTGTCGGCGTCGGTCGCGGTCAAGCCGATCATTCCGTCGGGATGTTTCATGTGTCTCCTATCGCGAGATCTCGGTCAGCGGCCCGGTAGTACCCAGTCGGGTCGGATGAAATGGCACGAGTATCCATTGGGGTGCTTCTGCAGGTAGTCCTGGTGTTCGGGTTCGGCCTCCCAGAACGGGCCGGCTTCGCCCACCTCTGTCACGACTTTTCCTGGCCAGCGGCCGGAAGCGTTGATCGCTTCGATCACGTGGAAGGCGACCTTCCTCTGTCCCTCGGTCGTCGTGAAGATCGCTGATCGGTAACTGCGCCCGATGTCGTTTCCCTGACGGTTCCGAGTGGTGGGATCGTGAATCTGAAAGAAGAACTCCAGCAGTATCTGGAATCGGATGATCGAGGGGTCATAGATCACTTCGAGGGCTTCTGCGTGATCCCCGTGATCCCGGTAGGTTGCGTTGGGGGTGTCGTCGTCGCCGGAGTATCCGACGCGGGTGCTCACGACGCCCGGGAGTGAGCGGAAGAGCTCCTGGGCTCCCCAGAAGCAGCCGCTGGCGAGGATCACTCTCGAGGTCGGCATCGTCTTCTCTCTCTTCACGGCGGGCAGCACGCCCCTTCGGGTCACGATACGGAGCCGGGTGCTGTCCAGGTGGCCTGGCTGTGCAGCGTAATGTCTGCGACCTGCGGCGTTCGGAAGCGGAGCGGGCGGTTGCAGGGAGAAGACAGCTCTCTGCAGGGGCAGGCCACACAGGGCAGAGAAGCGGATCTACCGTCGGAGGAGGCGTCGGAACTCCGGCAAGCCAGCGAACCGTGCCCTACGGTGAGGAGAGATCGTGATATCAGAGCAGATCGATTTCGAGAATGTGCGCTTTGACCCGGATCTCTCTGACTTCCACGAACTTGCGAAGCAGATGGCTGCGGGGTTCGGGTACACGGCGAAGTTGTCGATCGGTGATCGCCTCGCTGCCCTTCTCCGATTGCGGGTTGCTCAGATCAATCCGTGCTCGTACTGCCTGATCCTGCACACGCGTATCGCCGTGGAAGTAGGAATCGGCGCGGCGATGGTGGCGCACCTGGCGAGTTGGCGGCAGAGCACGATGTTCTCCGGTTCCGAAGCACTCGCACTGGCGTACTGCGAAGCGCTGACACGTTACGAGCACGAGCACTTCGATGAGATGCATCAAGGGCTGACGGTGTTCTTCGATGAGCGTGAGATCGCGGAGATCGCAGCCGTCGTCATCAACATGAACGTGTGGACGAGGCTGAAGCTCGCACAAGGCTCCGTGCCGGTGGTATCGCCCGGTGGTGAAGAGTCTGCTCGCGACGCCGAGAGACCAGGCGTCAGGGGAAAGAAAGGGAACC
The DNA here is from genome assembly GCF_001816085.1 of Micrococcus sp. HMSC31B01. Taxonomy (NCBI): domain Bacteria; kingdom Bacillati; phylum Actinomycetota; class Actinomycetes; order Micrococcales; family Micrococcaceae; genus Micrococcus; species Micrococcus sp. HMSC31B01. The sequence goes on along the minus strand of NZ_KV825017.1, from coordinate 938 downwards.
CATCATGACTGACGGATCGTTCAGTGGGCAGGACATCGAGTTCGATCTGCTTCCGCCGGATGAGAGCCTGGACTCGGATCTTCTCGGCGAAGACTCCGATGACGACGGCCCGGGATACTCTCCACCGGAGCGGCGGTCATCCGAACTGTCGTGGGGATTCACTGCACGCGAAGCACGTGCCCGGGAGCCGCTGGCGGCTCGCTTGGCGCGTGAGGTGCCGGAGTACGAACCCGAAGAGCCGATGGGCGACGGGATCGGCGACATCATCGGCACGGACGGCGAGATCCTTGACGACCAGGTCGGATCGGTACGCGCTGGACGGCTGATCTGGACCGAACCCGGCAACCCAGACCCATCCTCCGACTTCTGGGCCTCCGACATCGGCATCGACAACGGTGCCGCCTCCGCCGAAGAAGCGGCTATCCATGTCGTCATCGACGAGGGCGACTATGACCGGCAATAGTCTGGAATCAGACCGGGGAAGCCCGGAAGACCGGCGGAGGCTGTAATGATGCAGCAGACATGGGACTCGCGCAGCATCGATCCACGTGACCGCGTGGAGACGATCCGCACGATGCTCTGCGAGAACCTCGTCCAGACGGACCTGACTCTCGACCCGCAGGGCCGCGAGGCGCATGTGAACGTGTCCTACCAAGACATCGGGCAGCTGAGAGCGTTGTCCGTCAAGACGGTGCCCTCGCTGGCTGCCCTCGCTATGCGTCCCCAGCGGATGATCATGTCGGACGACGACGAGTCATTGTTCGTGGTCTTCCAGCGCGGCAACCGGTCGATGCTGCGCCGTGGCGATGACCAGACCGTGATGACCCCGGGCAGCATCGTCGTTTACCCGAGCACGAGCCCCTACGTCCACGCCTTCGACGAAGGAGTCATCGGGGACTTCTTCCGACTGCCGTTGGGTGTGGTGGGGTTGACGGCGG
>NZ_KV825016.1:0-828 GCF_001816085.1 Micrococcus sp. HMSC31B01 | reverse complement strand
CGTCCGGACCGAATGAAGGGGGCGGCTCAGTGAGGCACAACATGTAGTGGTTGGTGGCGTGGTGCGTCACAGCCCTGGGAGCGAGGAGGACCGCCATGCCAGCCCCGTCAGCATCCGGGCGCGCAGCGCTCTCGGTGCGCGAGCTCGCCACCGCCCAGTCGCCTGATCTCGTGTTCTTCTCGAGCGTGTCGGAGAACACCCGCCGGTTCGTCGAACGGCTCGACCGGCCCGCCGTGCGCATCCCGCTACGCCTTCGTGCCGAAGGACTGATTCGAGTGGCACGGCCGTACGTGCTGGTCGTCCCCACGTACGGCGGCGGGGAACGAGCCGGGGCGGTTCCGAAACAGGTGATCTCGTTCCTGAACGACCCGGCGAACCGGGCCCTCATCCGGGGGATGATCACGGCGGGGAACACGAACTTCGGTGAGTGAAGCGTCCCGGGTTTCGTGCCGCTCCTATGTGGGTGCCAGCTCTCGGTTGAGGGCGGCGTAGTAGGCAGTCTCGTACTCGGCCGGGGTGGTCATAGCCAGGGACGAGTGGAGCCTTCGATTGTTGTACCACTCGACCCATCCGGCGGTGGCGTACTCGACGTCGGCGATGGTCTTGTACGGGCCGTTGTGGAAGATCGTGGTGGTGATGCACTCGGTCTTGTACAAGCCGATGACGCATTCCATGAGCGCGTTGTCATACGCATCGGCGACGGTCCCGATGGACGCGGCGATGCCCTCGGCGGCCAGGTGCTCGGCGAAGCGAAGGCTCGTGTACTGCGACCCGGCATCGCTGTGCGCGATCAGCTCGCCGGGCTGCACAGGGTGCCCGTGCCGGTGA
>NZ_KV825015.1:0-1563 GCF_001816085.1 Micrococcus sp. HMSC31B01 | reverse complement strand
GCCGCGCGGCCGGACCCCTCGGCGGGCGTCGTCGGTCAGGCAGACGGGCGGGTGATCTTGCGGGAGGCGAGGACCTCGTCCACGAGGCCGTACTCGAGGGCCTGCTCGGCCGAGAGGAACTTGTCCCGGTCGATGTCCTGCGAGACCTCCTCGGGCGTGCGGTTGGTGAGGGAGGCCAGCGTCTCCTCCATCCACACGCGCATCCGGTTGATCTCCTGGGCGTGGATCTGCAGGTCCGTGGCGGTGCCGCGGTCGCCCTGCATCGCCGGCTGGTGGATCAGCACGCGCGCGTTGGGCAGCGCCAGACGCTTGCCGGGGGCGCCCGCGGCCAGCAGCACGGCCGCGGCGGAGGCGGCCTGGCCCAGGCACACGGTCTGCACCTCGGGGCGGATGAACTGCATGGTGTCGTAGATCGCCGTCATGGCCGTGAACGAGCCGCCCGGCGAGTTGATGTACAGGGTGATGTCACGTTCGGAGTCCATCGCCTCGAGCACGAGCAGCTGGGCCATCACGTCGTCGGCCGACGCGTCGTCCACCTGCGCGCCGAGGAAGACGATGCGGTCCTCGAAGAGCTTGGCGTAGGGGTCCTGACGCTTGAAGCCGTAGGGGGTGCGCTCCTCGAACTGCGGGAGGATGTAGCGCGCGTCCGGCGTGGGCAGGGAGGGCATCCCGGTGGGGAGCCCGGCGGGGAACTGGGTCATTCTTGGTCTCCTGGAGAGGGTCGGGACGGTCCGGGCCGGGCTCAGCCCCGGACGCCGCCGCCGCCGGTCACGGACGCGGCACGGTCGGCGATGTGGTCGATGAAGCCGTACTCGAGGGCCTCCTGCGCGGTGAACCACTTGTCACGCGCGTTGTCCTCGAGGATGGTCTCCACGGACTGGCCGGTCTGCTCGGCGGTCAGCTCCGCCATCACCTGCTTCATGTGCAGGATCAGCTGGGCCTGGATGCGGATGTCCGACTCGGTGCCGCCGATGCCGCCGGAGGGCTGGTGCATCAGCACGCGGGCGTGGGGGGTGGCGTAGCGCTTGCCCTTGGTGCCGGAGGCGAGCAGGAACTGGCCCATGGACGCGGCGAGGCCGGTGGCCACCGTCACGACGTCGTTGGGGATGTACTGCATCGTGTCGTAGATCGCCATGCCCGCGGTGACGGAGCCGCCCGGGGAGTTGATGTACAGGTAGATGTCCTTCTCCGGGTCCTCGGCCGAGAGCAGGAGCAGCTGGGAGCAGATCGCGTTGGCGTTGTCGTCACGGACGTCCTCGCCCAGCCAGACGATGCGCGACTTCAGCAGCTGGGTGTAGAGGAAATCCTCGCGCTGCGCCGGGTCCACCGAACGCATGCTGGGGGTGATGTCGGTCATCACTTCCGCCTTCCTGTCGAGATGTCCACGGGCCTCCCGAACGGCGGCCGCTCGCGCGGACGGACGGGTCCCTGATCGAGTCCGACACTAGCCGGGCGTCCGGGCCAGCGCGCGGGACGCCGTCGGCGTTTCGCTGTTGGCGCAGGTTGTCGCGGACCCCGCCCGGGGCCGCCCACCGGGGCCCCGGGACGACGACGGCGCCCCCA
>NZ_KV825014.1:0-11233 GCF_001816085.1 Micrococcus sp. HMSC31B01 | reverse complement strand
GCGGGCCGGCGCGACTGCCGGCGTGCGCGCCTGGGTGCTGTCGGATGCCCCCGCCGGCGCGCCGTGGGCGCACCTGGCTGAGCATGAGGCGGTGGCCCGATGACCGGCACGAACGGCATGCGCCGGGCCGACCGGCAGGCGAGCGGCATCCCGGCCAGCGGCATCCCCGCCCGAGGCCGTCGCGCGCCCCTGGCCCCGGGCCACACGTACAGCCTGCGCAGTGGGGCACGGTCCCCGCGCGTCTACGGCGAGCTCGCCGAGGAGCTCGCGGCGGGGATGCTCGAGAAGCGGCCTGACCTCGCCGCCTACCCCGAGGCCCTGGGCGCGTGGGCGACCGCTGAGGCACAGGCCGTGCTCATGCGCCGCGAGCTGGACGAGAACGGGATGCTCGACCCGGAGACCGGACGGCCCCGCGACACCTCGCTCCGCTGGCACAGCGCGTTTGAGAAGCGCGCGACGAAGGCGCGGGAGGCGCTGGGACTGGATCCCCGCTCGGAGGCCGCGCTCGCCCGCGAGCGAGCCGCCGCGTCCGCCCTGGCCGTGGACCTGGAGAGCCTGGCCGAGGCCGGGCGGCAGAGCCTCGCCCAGCGGGCGGAGGCGGGCGTGCTCGAGGAGGACCAGGCCGGGCGCGTGCTCGCCGCGACGATCGAGAGCGGCCGGCAGGCTCAGAAGAAGGCGGCGGCGGAGTTCTACGCCTCCGGTGCCCACCTGCGGCCCCACGGCCAGGACGAGACGGAGGAGGAGCGATGAGCGCCGCCCGACGCCTGGCCCCGATGGACCTGCTGGCCGGCCTTGTCATGGAAGACGGCCGGCGGTGGGGCGAGGTCGCCCACCCGTTCCAGCGCGCGGATGCCTCTGCCGTGCTGGCCCAGGACGGGCCGCGCCGCCACTTCCTGCTCCGAGGGCGCGGCATGTCCAAGACGACGGACGTCGCCGCCATGACGCTGGCCCTGCTGTTGTGCGAGGCCCCCGAGCGGTCACGCTCCCACGTCTACGCCGTGGACGCCGACCAGGCCGCGCTGTTCGCTGACGCGTTCGCCGGCTTCGTCGGCCGCACGCCCGGCCTCGCCGGGGCGGTGGACGTCAAGGCCCGCACGGTCACCGTCCGGGGCACCGGCGCGTCTCTGACCATCGAGACCTCGGACGGGGCCAGCGCCTACGGCACCCGCCCGTGGCTCACGGTCGTGGACGAGCTCTCCATGTGGCCCTCCACGCAGAACTACCGCCAGCTCTGGGGCGCGATCGTCTCGGCCGTGCCCAAGGTGCCCGGCTCGCGCCTCGTCGTGATCGGCACCGCAGGCCCGCCGTCGGGCCTGGGCGCGGAGGTGTGGGAGAGCGTGCAGGCCGCGCCGTCCTGGCGCACCGCCCGCACCCCTGGGCCGTCCCCGTGGTGGTCCGAGGCCGACGTGGAGAGCACCCGCGCCGACCTCACGGCTTCCGACTGGCGACGCCTGATCCTGTGCGAGTGGGCCGAGGGCGACGACTCGCTCACCACGCCCGATGACGTGGAGGCGGCGATCCGGGGCGGCTCCACCGTGCTCGAGCCCCGCCCGGGCGTGCAGTACGTGGCCGCGCTGGACGTCGGCACCCGCCGCGACCTCACGGCGCTCGCCGTGGGGCACCGTGAGCGCCGGGCCGAGGGGCCGGTGGTCGTCGTGGACCGCGTGCTGTACTGGCGACCGCCAGCAGGCGGGCGCGTGGACCTGGCCGAGGTGGAGGCCGTGGTGCTCCGCGTCTGCCGGCAGTACCGCGCCCGGCTCCGGTTCGACAGGATGCAGGCCGAACAGATGACGGCGAACCTCGAGAGGGCCGGCGTCACCGTGCGCGAGTACGTGTTCAGCGCCCAGGGGGCCAACCGGCTGGCGCGCGGCATCCACGGGGCGCTCCGCGACCGCGCGTTGTCCCTGCCGGACGACGCGGAGGTGCGGGACGAGTTCCTGTCCACGCGCCTCGTGGAGACCGCCCCGGGCGTCGTGAAGCTCTCCAACCCCCGCGGCGCCCATGACGACATCGTGACGGCCGTGGGAATGATCGTCGCGGACTTCATGGAGCGCCCCGACCTCGGAGGATGCGGCGTGACGGTGCCCCGCGGCGTGATCCCACCGCGCGCCCTGGGCGGCGGGTTCCGCGAGTCGAGCGGCGTCCGCGGTGCCGGGCTCCCGGGGATGCCGCTGGGACGCCCAGGCCCGTACGGGGCGCGTATCCCAGGCCGGGGAGGCGCCGGCACGCAGTCGGGAGCGAGGTGGGGCCGGTGACGCGCTTCCCCCAGCTGAGCGACGAGGCGGAGACCCTGTTGCGCGAGCTCTCGGGGGCGGCCCGGACCGCCCCCGGGGGCGTGCCCTGCCAGGCAGACCCGGACGCGTTCACGTCCGAGTTCGCGGCCGAGCGCGAGCGTGCCGCGCGCCTGTGCGCCGGGTGCCCGATCCGGGTGCTCTGCGGACGGTACGCCGTCGCCGCGCGGGAGCGGTGGGGCGTCTGGGGCGGGAAGGACCGGAGCCGCTAGAGTCAAGAGAAGGGGCCACGCGCGAGCGTGGCCCCTTTTCACGGCTGTGACTTCGTCAGATGGTCACTTGTTCAGGTTCTCAATGGCGTAGTCTGCCTCTTCAGCCGTGAACTTCTCGCCGAAGCTGGAGGTGAGCTGGTCGCGGATCGCCTCCGGCGACATAGCCTGCTGGTCCTGGTAGTCCTTGGCCTTTTCCAGGGCGTTCGCCTTCCAGTCGGCCTCCACGTTGTCGATCGCGTACTGGGCCGCCTCTTCGGAGAACTGGCCCCCAAACTCAGAGGTGAGCTGATCGTAGACGCCCTGCTTCGACATGTTCAGGGTATCGGCGTAGTTCTCCGCCTGACGCAGGGCAGAGGTGTACTCGGCGGGAACGTCCGCCTCCTCCTCTACGACAGGCTCAGACTCATCGCTAGCGGGGGCCGATGAGCTCGAGCCGGGGGATGCAGGGGCGGCGTTGTTCGAGTCGTTACCCCCCATCAGGGACGCGAGGATCCCAAGGAGAATCAGCAGGCCGAGGCCGATGAGGATGAGCTTGAGGCATCCGCCCTTCTTCTTCTTGGGCGGCTGGGCGGCAGTATGCGAACCGTTGTCGATCGCGTCGCGATTCCTGGCCATGGAGGATCCTTTCGAAGTGATGACGAGGCCCGGGCGCAGCGGTGACTACGACGTATGCCGCGGCACGAGCTAGCTCAGAGTAGCAAGGGGATGCTCAGGGCCTACCCAGATCGGAAGAGGTGCGCCGGGACGATCATCAGCTGTCCCTTCGTGTCCGAGCGGGAAGGACCGCACCAAAGTCTGACCGCGCTCGTGCCGCATGGTCCACGGGCGAGGCATCTCGTGGGCTCTCGTGGGCCATGATGTGCTCATGGATCCAGTTACAGGCTCTCTGGTCGCGTCAGTCATCGGTGGTCTCATTGGTGGTGGGAGTACTCTCGCGGCGTCAGCTGTGAACAACTGGCACCAGCGGAAACGGGAAGCTGAAGCACACGAACGGGATCTGGAGCGGCGACGTGAGGAGCGGCGAATGGCTCTCGAGGATCAGAAAGCCACGGACCGCCGCGCGCTTGCCGAGCGTGTGCAGGATGCTCTCGTGCGTGCGCGCCGGGAAACTGTCGTGAACGAGAGGCTACGGCGGGAGGGGCGCCACTGGAACTCGGACGTGGGTGCAACCGAAGCCCAGCGACAAGCTGAGGAGAGCCGTCTGCGGGAACGCGGTAAGAACGAAATCGACAACCTCATGGCATTCGAGGAAATCGCCGCTCTGATGCGCCCGCTGGGGCAGGAGCTGGCGATAGCGGCGGACGTCCTGGCAGAAACCGCCGCTAGGTCCCTGGAAGGGCGAACGATGGAGGGGGAGATCAGGAGCGATCTGTACCACTTCGACCGCGCGGTCGCGACGTGGATGGAGGCCAATGGTTCGGACCGAGCCCGCGGCACAACCTCGGCACAAACGGCCCCGCACGAGACGCATATAGGGGGGAATGGAACGGACGAGACGGGAAACGCGTCCAAGTAGAGCGGGCGAGAGCGTACGAGCGAGGACGGATGCTCTGGCCTGGGGGTCAAGGGGTTTACCCCGCTCTGATCGGCCCGAACAACTGAAAATCGATGCCACGGGATGTGGCGCAGCTTGGTAGCGCACCTGACTGGGGGTCAGGGGGTCGCAGGTTCAAATCCTGTCATCCCGACAGAAAAGCCCCGATGAGAAGCCATTTTCATCGGGGCTTCGTCATGTCTGACGACGGGTTTTTGTTGGTCCCCCTCTGGTCCCCTCGCCAAGGCATCGATGCCGCATCACAGACGTCGGAGGGCATATCTGGCTCTCTGGAAAACACCGCCTGTGGATAAGGGGACCAAAAGGGGACCAGAGCCCCCGGTCGTGGCTTCCGGCTCCCCGTCACAGTGGCCTCGAGGCCTCACGCCGGCTCGGTCTGCTGGCCTTGGCGGATCGGGCGAGGAAGGCGTTGGCCTGCTCTGCGGCGGATGCGAGGTGGCGGTCGTCGGGGTGCAGGTATCCGCGTGTGGTCTCGACGGAGGCGTGGCCGAGGATGTCCTGGAGGACGTGCAGCGGGATGCCTGCGTCTGCCATCCAGGTGGCTCCGGTGTGCCGGAGGCCGTGCCGGGTGAGGTCGGGCAGGCCGAGATCGCTGACGATCTGGTCCCAGTTCGTGGCGTCCCGCACGGTCGCGGTCGTGAGAGCGCCGCCCTTCGGGCCGATCAGCAGCCGGTCCTCGGGCTCCTTGCCTTCCGCGAGCCGCTCGAGGATCGGGCGGAGCGGGTCGAGGATCGGGACGCGGCGTTCTCTCCGGCCTTTCGTCTGTTTCGTGATGAGCCCGCCTTTGCCGGGGTAGGTCTGCCGTGCGATCATCACGATGTTCTTGTCGAACCGGACGTCACCGGCCTGAAGGCCCGAGACCTCGGATGAGCGCGCTGCGAGGAGGGCGGCGAGCATGACGAAGTCGGAGTAGGACTGGTGAATGTTCCCGCAGGCTTCAGCGAGCGTCGTCAGCGTTGCCATGTCGGGGATCGCATGCGCGCGCGGGGAAGCATCCTCCGCAGGCTGGAGACGGAAGGCATTGCGGTTCAGGCTGCGCTTGGCACGGTTCTTCGCGGGGTTGATCGGGATGAGCCCGTCGCGCACCGCTTCATCGAGGACCCGCACGAGCGGGGCGATGGAGTTCTTGATCGTTGACGCCCCGTGCCGTTTCTCCCAGGCATCGATGGTGCGGTCGATGATCCCGGCGGTGATCTGCGCGACCGGCAGGTGCCCGAGGGCAGGTAGCACCCGGAGCTTGAGACCGTACCCGTAGGTCTCCCCGGTGGAGGTGGGGTCGAGGCCGCGCGCCCATCGGTCGCCGATCGTGGTGACGAACTCGGTGAGCGTCATGGACACGTCCATGCCCTTGGCCGATGACTGCCGCAGCGAGTCGAAGAACTCGTGCGCCGCAGCCTCGTCATCGACGATCTCGGAGCGGATGATGCGGCGTTTGCTGATCGGGTCCGTCCAGCGGGCACGGGCGCGGATGCCGTAGGAGCGACGTTCCAGGTCGGTGGAGATCTTCACGCCGACCGGAGGCACCGGCTTTGGCTGCGCGTGCGGGAGCGGCTCACCCTTCCGGGGCATGGCTGTCCTCCAGCCCAGCCAGCCAGGCGTCGACCGCGTCGATGCGGTACCGGGCGATCCCGCCCAGCCGCAGGAACGGCGGCCCCTGACCAGCCGAACGCCACCTCGACAAAGTCGACTCGGACACCTTGAGATAGGCGGCGATCTCCCGACTGTCCATTAGAGGCGAGACCACGATCGTGCCGCCGGTATCGCTCATGCGACTTCTCCGGTGTTCGGGTCGAGTCCGGCATAGAAGTCGTCCTCGGCCTGGCGGCGCGCGGCGACATCGTCGAGGACGAACTGCACGAAGTCCTGATCCCGGTGAGCGATGATCGTGTCCTCGACCGGGCCTGCCGGGTCCTCGCCGGGCCAGGTGGTCTGCCGGGTCGGGCGGTCTCGGTCGAGACGGGTTCCGGAAGCGGCGACCCAGTCGCGGAGCCGCTGGCGGGCGTCGGCGAAGTCGCGATGCCAGCCCAGCGGCGCGGAGCCGTTCTGCTCCGGGTCGTAGGCGGACAGCCAATGCAGGTGCAGAGCGCTCAGCTCCCACAACAGCTCCGGGTGGCGGTGCCAGAACGGCGGAACTACCGAAGCAGGCAGCCCGTAGGTGCGGCGGAGCCAGTCGACCCAGCGGTTCAGCTCCAGCCACTCGGCCTCCGCTTCCTCGCTGGTCAGGAGGTTCCAGTTGATCGGGTGCGGAGGCTCCGGGATCAGCGGCCCGTCGAACTCCGCGGCCTCCCCGTCCAGGTCCGGTTCGTCGGTCTCGGGGGCGGTGTCGTTCTGGTTCATCACGGTCACCGCCGTTCAGAGCCCGAGCGCCGGTGCGGCGCCGCGTGATTCGCGGCGGGCGCCGACATCGACGGTCTGCCCCGCGGTCTCCTGCGTGACGGCGGGCTGGCGGCGGGTGCGGTCGACCTCGTAGCTCGTGCGGGCGAGGTCGTGGCCGAGCTTCTTCGCGACGAACTCCTCGGACTTGACCACCTCGCCTTCCGGCGTGGCGCGGTCGTACTCGCGGGTGTAGCCCTCGGCGACGAACTTGTCTCCCTTGGCGAGCCGGTCGTGGGCGCGCTCGGCGGTCTTCTTGAACGCCACGAGGTCGTGGAAGGTCGTCTCGGTCTGCGTGAACGACCCGTCCGGCTCCTTGCGATAGTGCTCCTGCCCGATCTTGGCGTAGAACCGGGCATCGCCCCGCTCCGTGTAGGTGAGCTGCGGGTCGGAGGCGATGAACCCCGAGACGGATTCCTGCGTGTGGAGAGCCATTGGACTGCCCCTCTTTCTGACATCGGCGGCGACCCCACGGTGGGGCCGCTCTGTCAGGCAGGTGCGCCCGGCGGCTCCTCCGAGCGGTGCTGCAGCGTCGCCTCGATGTCGGCCCGGTCGTCGCGCAGCTGTTTCGCGTCGGGCCGGTCGGTCCAGGTCCGCAATCGGGTGACGATGGGTGGTGCGGAGCGCAGCAGCACCAGTGCAGTCCCGAACGGGAGGGTGCGGATCGTGTCGGGCGGCATGATCGGCACGCGGCGGATGGAGCGCTGTGCGGAGCGGGAGCCGTGGTCTCCGACCGTGGTGGAGTCGGTCACTTCGTCGCGCTCGCCGATGAGCGTGGTCAGGTCGTGCAGGTCCTTGGAGTTCGACGCTCCGCCGAGGACGATCTTGACGATAGCGGCGTCCCAGATCGCGCCGGCCGCGTTCTCCGACCACTTCTCCCGCGCCTGCGCGAGGCTTTGGAGTACGGGCATGGTCGTGATCCCGGTTCCGCCGCCCTCTGCCATGAGCGTCGGCAGCGAGGGCAAGGGTGCGAGGTTGCCGACCTCATCGAGTGCGAGCAGCAGTGGCGGGTCGAGGCGGGCGCCGGGGCTCGTGGCGGCGAGGCGGCGGGCGGCTTCCACGACGTCTTCCACGAACGCCGCCACCAACGCAGCGGAGTTGTTGGCGCCGGCTCCGGTGGCGAGCAGATAGAGGGTTCCTCGGTCGCGGAGGAACGCTTCGGGGTCGAAGTCCTCGTCCTCGCGCGGCGAGACGGCGTCGAGCACGCGCGGGTCTGCCAGCGCGGCGAGGGCGAGGGAGACGCCTTGCCAGATGGAGTCGCGCGTGCGGGGGTCGGAGTCGATCATCGCCTGCAACGAGTCCGCCCACCCAGTCGCCGCTCGCGGGTTCGCGGTGAGGATCGCCACTGCGTCCGCGGCGGCGGAGGGGTCGAGGGTCCAACGGAACAGCTCCGAGGGCGGCCGGTGATCGAGGGCGGCGGCATGGAGGAGCGCCTGGAGCGCGGTCCTCGTCTTGCCCTCCCAGAACCCGCCTCCCTCGACCCCGCCGGCCGAGAGACCGGTGCCGGCGGCAAGGCCGGTCGCGCGGATCATCGCCGTCAAAGGGTCCTCACACCCGCGGATGGGTGACCACCTGAGCCCGGCGGGTAGGCCTTCGGCGAGGTGCTGGGGGTCGAACACCGCGACAGGGCCGATCTTCTGCCGGGCGCGGAGCGTCGCGGTCAGGTTGTCCGGCCGCGTCGATGTGGTGACGACCGCGCCAGGGGCGTCCAAGATGGCGTTGATGACGATGTGGGCGCCCTTCCCGGAGCGGGGCGGGCCGATCAGCAGGATGCTGTCTTCGACGGACGCCCAGACGCTCGTGCCATGTGAGGCGCCGATCCGGTAGCCGACATCCTTCGGCTGCGGCTGGTGGAGCGAGGGCCGCAGGTGACCGGCCCGGCGCAGCAGCGCCGCCTCCGAGGCGGCCTTAGCGACCTCGTTGCGGGTGGCGATCCCGGCGATGCGGTACGGGTCGGTATTCACTTGACGGCCGTGCTCGCGGAAGAACCGCCACGTCCACCAGCCGGCCACTCCGGCGCCGAGGACCAGCAGACCGGCGGTGATCCAGTACGCCACGGCGCTCAGGCCCGGTGCGCCGAGCGCGGTCGCTGGGTCACCGGGGCCCAGCAGCACGCCCAGTCCGGCTTCGACTCCGCCAGTGGGCTGGTTGACGCCGGTGATCCAGGCGGCGACGGACCCGGCGCCGCGGAGGATGGCGGCGAGGACCGCCGTGCCGATGAGGATGCCGATGCCGAGGTTGCTCAGCTCGTCCCCGAGCGCTCCCGTGGGCCGGGGCGTGCTCATTCGGGGTGGCCGATCGTGAGGGTGCCGGAGACGCGGCCGAGCAGGATGACCTCGCGGGTCGGGGTCCCGGCGAGCTGGTGGGCTTCGACGAGGCCGCGCATGGTGCCGTCCGGGGCGGCATCGCCGTGGGCGATGACGACGGCGATCGCGACGTCCTCGCCGGGAACGAACCCTTCCCCGTGCAGCGCGACGAGTTCCGCCGCCGGTCGGCGGGCCGGTTCTTCCGATGCCGGCTCTGGATCGGGTTCGGTGCGGCGGCGCCTGCTCGGGGTGATGATGTCGGTGAACACGGTTCCGTCCGCTTCGCGCACCTCGACCCGCACCGGGGAGCGGCGCAGGTCGGTGAGCTGGTCGAGGACGCGGGCGAAGTCCTCCCGCCGCCACGGCGGCGCGAACGGCTCCGGCTCGAACGGCGCCCCGTCGACAGTGACGGTCATGCGGCCGTCCTCGGCGATGGTGATGGCGACGAGCGGGAGCACGACCGGCACGGGCTCGGCACTCCCGCTTCGGGATGCGGGTTCGCCCCAGGATCGCTTGTAGCGGGGCCGGAGCATCAGGAATCCTGCCGATCGTTCGGGATTCCTGAAGGCACGTCGAGATTCCCGAACTCGTGCGCATCTGTCCCAACCGCCGTGAGTTCGTTCGCGGTGTAAGTCGGTCGCAGTCTCATATCCATCAGGTACGCGGGCGAGTACGGCCAGTGCTCCGCGGCTGACGAACGTTCAGGATTAGTGCGAGGAGTTCACGATTCGTGAAGGAATCGCAGGAATGGTGAACGCTCGGCTCGGGCTGGACTATCCGACGTTGAGGGCGGCGAGTTGCTGCGGGGAGCCGGTCACCACGAGCCGCAGGTCCGAGTGCTGCTCCTCGATGCGCCAGTCGACGAAGGAGCAGCAGGAGCTTTCGGCCTCGACCAGCCCGCGAAGGCGGGCGATGGAGTCCTCGACCTTGGCGTAGTGGATGGTCAGCCGCGTGTCGGTGCGTTCCGTTTCGAGTGCGTAGTCCTCGTCGAATGCTCGCCACTTCTCGATCTGCGCCTTGCCGGCGGTGGGGGTCAGCGTGCAGGCGATGGGCAGGCCGTTGAGCGGGCCGATGTGGGTCACGGGGTGACCTCCTCGTGGTCGTCGTGGTCGAGGTCTTCGAGCACCTCGAAGGGGGATTCGATGTCGCCGCGCCAAGCCTCGATACCCTCACGGATCGCCAGGCCCGCCACCACGAGCGCGGCGATGGAGTCGGCCCACGCCCACCCGAACAGGCCGTTGAGGACGAGCCCGATGAGGACGGTGCCGGAGAGGTAGATGCACAGCAGAAGCTGCTTCGCATCGGCCTGCACGCTCTTGGAGCGCAGCTCCCGGCCGGTGCGAAACTCGAACCAGGCCAGGACGGGCATCACGATCAGGCTGGCGATCGCGATCCCGATACCGACCGGACTGTGATCCGGGTCGCGGACGCCGGTGAGGGCGAGGATCGCATCGACGGCGACGTACACGGCCAGGGCGAAGAACGCGCCCCCGATCACCCGGACGGTGGCCTTCTCCCACCGTTCGGGGTCTCTGCGAGTGAACTGCCAGGCGATCGCGGCGGCAGAGGCGACCTCGATCACCGAGTCCAGACCGAACCCGATCAGCGCCGCAGACGACGCAACCGCGCCGGCCGAGAGCGCAATGACAGCCTCGATGACGTTCCAGGTGATCGTGAAGAAGACGATGAACCGCACCCGCCGGTGCAGCTGGGCGCGGCGCTCGTCGGTCAGGGCCGGCGCGCTCATCATGCGGTGGCCTCGGTGTCGCAGCAGCCGGGCACGCTGCAGGCCGGGTCCAGGCACGGCGCGCTCTCGTCGACGGCGAGCGTCACATCCACCAGCGCGACGAGCGCCGCCGTCAGGTGTGGGTCGGCGATCTCGTACCGAGTCTGCCGACCCTCGGGCTCGGCAACCACGATCCCGCAACCACGCAGACACGACAGGTGGTTCGACACGTTTGTACGGGTCAGGTCCAGGTCGCGGGCGAGCTTCGCCGGATACCCCGGCTGCTCCAGCAGCGACAGCAGGATGCGCGAGCGGGTCGGGTCGGCCATCGCCCGGCCGAGCCGGTTCATCACGTCCACCCGAGAAGCAAGAGTCAGCACACACTGGCTATACAGCGATCAGTGACCTATTGGAAGGCTGGAAGGATAAGACTCATGCGGACGGCGGTCGAGTGGATGGAGCGGTGGCAGGTGCCCCTCTACCTCGCCGCGTTCGTCCTCGGCGCGGGCATCGGGCTGCTGATCCCGGCGATTGCGCACCCGGCGGAGTTGGCGATCAACCCCGTGCTCGGGCTGTTGCTCTACGCGACCTTCCTCGGGGTGCCGTTCGCGAAGATCGGGCAGGCGTTCCGCGACTGGCGCTTCCTCGTCACCGTCTTGACGGTGAACTTCGTCGCCGTCCCGATCGTCGTCTACGTCCTTTCGCGGATCGTCGCCCACGATCAGGTGCTCCTGATCGGCGTGTGTAAGCGGCCATGAAAAGCTGCCCAT
>NZ_KV825013.1:0-12823 GCF_001816085.1 Micrococcus sp. HMSC31B01 | reverse complement strand
CGCCGTCGTCGGGAGCGGCTCCGTGGCCCACGCCACGCCCGCGCGCCCGCGACACGCGCGCGGTGGCGGCGGGCCGAACGCCTCGTCTACGGTGCTCCCCATGGCCTTGTTCTCCCAGCCGGTGTTCATCAACCTCCCGACGACGGACACCGAGCGGATCCGTGAGTTCTGGACGACCCTGGGCGCCACCGCGATGGACGACTACTCGGACGAGCACTCGGTGTGCATCGAGCTCACCGAGTCGACGTACGCGATGTACCTCAGCCCCGGCTACTACACCGACTTCATCGGCAACCGTGAGATCGCCGACTGCCTCACCACCAACTCCGCCCTCATGGCGCTGACCGTCGGCGACGCCGCGGCGGTGGACGCCCTGGCGGACCGGGCGATCGAGCTCGGCGCCGCCGAGGTGCCCCTGCCCGAGGACCTGCGCGAGGAGATGGCCGACTCCGGCATGCACTCCCGCGAGATCGTCGACCCGGACGGGCACCAGTGGGAGTTCGTCACCGCCTGAGCCCGCCGGCTCAGGCGCCGAGTCGCCCGGTGAGGCGCGCGTGCATCGCCGCGGAGGCCTCGTTCAGCCCCGTCACCTCGGCGTGGATCCCGTGCCGGGCGTACTTGGTCAGCACCGAGTCGAGCGCGGCCACAGTGGAGGCGTCCCACACGTGCGCGGCACTCATGTCGATCACGACGCGCGGCGGGTCGAGGGCGTACTCGAACTGCGAGTAGAGGTCGTTCGAGGACGCGAAGAACAGGGCGCCGTGCACGCGATACGTGACGGCGTCGCCGTCGTCGTGGACCTCGCGGACCACCGTGACCAGACGCGAGACGCGCTGAGCGAAGAGCACCAGCGCAGCGAGCACGCCCACACCCACGCCGATCGCGAGGTTGTGAGTGAGCACCGTGGCCGCCACGGTCACGACCATGACGGCGGTCTCCGAGCGCGGCATCGCGCGCAGGGTGGCGGGGCGCACCGAATGCCAATCGAAGGTGGCGGCGGCCACGAACATCATCACGCCCACGAGCGCGGCCATGGGGATCTGCGCCACGAAGCCGCCGAAGGCCACCACGAGCACCAGCAGGAACACGCCCGCGAGGAACGTGGAGATCCGGGTGCGGGCGCCGTTCGCCTTGACGTTCATCATGGTCTGCCCCACCACGGCGCAGCCGCCCATGCCGCCGAACAACCCCGAGACCACGTTCGCGACACCCTGCCCCCAGGACTCGCGCGTCTTGTCCGAGCGGGTGTCGGTGATGTCGTCCACGAGCTTCGCGGTGAGCAGGGACTCGAGCAACCCCACGAACGCGATGCCGACGCTGAACGGCAGGATCAACCGGAGGGTCTCCCACGTCAGCGGGACGTCCGGCAGGCCGAGCACGGGCAGCGCATCCGGCAGCGCGCCCCGGTCCCCCACGCGCGGCACGGCCAGGCCGGCGGCCATCACCAGGGCGGTGACCACGACGACGGCCACGAGCGTCGCAGGCACCGCAGTGGTGAGCCGCGGCAACAGCACCACGATCGCCAGGGCCAACGCCGTGAGCGGGTACACGAGCCACGGGACGCCGATCAGCTCGGGCAGCTGCGAGGTGAACACGAGGATGGCCAACGCGTTGACGAACCCCACCATCACCGAGCGCGGGACGAACCGCATGAGCCGGGCCACCCCGAACACGCCGAGCAGGATCTGGATGACGCCGCCGAGGATGATCGCGGCCAGGAGGTGCCCCACCCCGTACGCGTGGGACAGCGGTGCGACGACGAGCGCCACCGCCCCCGTGGCCGCGGAGATCATGGCGGGCCGGCCGCCCACGATCGCCGTGGTCACCGCCATGGTGAAGGAGGCGAACAGGCCGACGCGCGGGTCCACGCCCGCGATGATCGAGAACGCGATGGCCTCCGGGATCAGCGCGAGCGCCACCACGACGGCGGCCAGCACCTCCGTGCCCAGCAGCCGAGGGCTGCGCAGGGTGCGCAGGACGGACTGCCGCTGGAGCGGCGTGAGGGCAGGCGGGGGCGCGGCGGGTAAGGCGGGCATGCTCCCGAGGGTAGCGGTGCGCGGGCGGGGTGCCCGCCGGTGAGCGGGTCCGCCCGCCACCCCTCACGCCGTCCGCATCACCCGCACGGGGTCGCGGAACGCGGCGAACGCCGCCGGGGCGAGGCTGGCCAGCAGCGCGGTGAGGGCGGCCAGCACGGCCACCGCCGCCACGAAGTCCACCCCCAGCGTCCCGCCCTGGCCGGCGACGACGGCGTACCCGGCTCCGGAGCCCAGCACGGCGCCCAGCAGCGCAGGCACGGCGGTGCGCACGGCCACGAGCAGGATCAGGTCTCCGCGGCCGATGCCGAGGGTGCGGCGGCGGCCGAGGTCGCGGCGGCGGATGAGGACGTCGGCGAGCACCACGATGGACACGAAGAACGCGCCGGCTCCGAGGATCAGCAGCAGCAGGGAGCGTCCGAGCCCGGCGAGCTCGCCGGTGATCACCTGGTTGCCGGCGGAGAGGGCACGGGCGGTCTGGATGGAGGAGGCGCGCGGGTCGGGGTCGATCACGGCGAGCGCGGCCTCCTGCATGGCGCGGGTGCCGGCGGTGTCGGCGGCGAGGACGCGGACCTGCTGCATCACGAGGGCGTCCGGGGCGGCGGGGACGGTGAGGGCGTAGCCGTCGAGGTCCTGGAAGGGGTCCTGGGCCTGAAACGCCCCGACGACGGCCCACTGGCGGCCGTCCGTGGCCTCGATCGCTCCGGAGGGCTGGGCGAGGCCGAGCTCGGCGAGCTTGGCCTCGGGGACCACCACCTCGCCGGGGGCGGGCAGGCGGCCGCGGGTCAGCTCGATGCCACGGTCCAGGGTGCCGACCACGTTCGTCACGGCCACGCGGGCGCCGCCCCGGCCGATCCCGGTGTTCACGGCGTCCATAGGCGAGTCCCGGGCGAGGGCGGCCTCGGCGGTGTCGAGTCCGGCGAGGGTGGCCGCGGTGGCGCCGGTGAGGAAACCGGTGCCGCCGGTGTCGGTGACGGTGAGCACGCGGGCGCCGGGGCCGGAGAGCTCTGCGGCGACGGCCGCCTCGGTGGCGGCCTGCCTGCCCACGGTGGCCACGGCGGCGAAGCACATGGCGGCCACCACGAGCAGCACGAGGGCGGAGGGCACGGGAGAGGTGCGTGCGGCGGTGACGGCTTCACGCAGCAGGGTGCGCAGGTTCATGGGCGGTCCTCCCGGTTCACAGCCGCACCACCTCGTCGGCGCGGGCGACGACGGCGGGGTCGTGGGTGGCGACCACCACGGTGCGCCCCTCGGCGGCGGCATCGGCGAGGGCGTCCATGACGAGGCCGGCGTTGTCCGGGTCGAGGTTGCCCGTGGGCTCGTCCGCGAGGACGACGACGGGCGCGTTCACGAGGGCGCGGCACACGGCCACCCGCTGCGCCTGCCCGCCGGAGACCTGCCCGGGCCGGTGGTCGGCGCGGTGGGCGAGGCCGAAGCGCTCGAGCAGCGCCCGTGCCCGGTCCTCGAGCGTCTGGCGCTCCAACCCGGCGTAGAGGCCGGGCTCCACCACGGAGTCCAGGATGGGGCGGGACGGGTCCAGCTCCGAGTCCTGGAACACGAATCCCACGGAGGTGGCGCGCAGGCGGGAGCGCTCCCGGTCCGGGCGGGTGGAGGCGTCGACGTCGCCGAGGCGCACCACTCCGGAGGTGGGCGTGAGCATGAGCCCGAGCACGTACAGGAGGGTGGACTTGCCGCGCCCGGAGGGTCCGGTGAGGGCGGTGACGGCGCCCGGCGTGAACGCGTGGGTGAGGCCGTCGAACAGCTCCTCGGCGGCGCGGGTGTAGGCAAAGCGCAGGTCCTCGACGGCGAGGGCGGCGGGGACGACGGGGGCGGCGGGCGTGCCCGGGGTGGCGGGCCCCGTCATCGGGTGCCGTTCAGCACGCGCACCTGCTCGCCGGCGTCCACGCCGTCCACGACGGCGAGGCCGTCGGCGGAGCCGAGGACGGTGACGGTGCGGTCCTCCGCGGCGCCGTCCCGGACCACCGTGACCGTCGCGGCGCCGTCTGGCTGGGTGCGCAGGGCGGACACGGGGACCACGGGCCCGGAGACGGGCGGGACCACGCTGACCTGGGAGAGCAGGGAGGTGGTGGCGTCGGCGGGCAGGGTGTCGCAGTCCTCGCCGCAGACCACGCCGCCGTCCGGGGCGGTGAGGGTGATGCGGATCAGGCCCTGCTCGTCGGAGGTGGACTCGCCGGCGACGGCCTTCCATTCGTGTTCGCCGTGGGGCACGGTGACCTGGGTGCCGGCCGGGATGAGGGCGGCCTGCTCCTGGTTGACCTCGAGGGCGAAGTCCGGTTGGTCGCCGGGGCGGGCCACCACGTTCTCGCCGCCGGCGAGGGTGGTGCCGACGGCGGTGGTCTTCGCGTCCACGCTGAGGGGCGCGGGGAGGGCGTCGAGGACCACGAGCTGGCCGAGCTCCACGGTGTCCGCGGCGGGGTAGCCGCGTTCGGTGAGCCAGTCGTCCCAGGCGTCCGCGGTGGCCTCGTCCCACGTGCCGGTGGCCTCCACCTTCGCGCCGGTGGCGGCGAGCATGCGCTGGAACGCGGCGACGTCGTCGCCGGAAGTGCCCTCCCCGAGAGGGCGCCACTGGGGAAGCTCGCCCTGGAGGACGAGCACGGGCTTCTGGGCGACGGCGTACAGCACCTCCCCGGCAGCCACCTCGCCGGACTCTCCGGCCCGGGTGACGACGCCGGTCAGCGCGTTCACCGCCGCCGGCGTCTGCTCGCGCGACACGGAGACGCCGAGGGTGATGACACGGCCGAGCTCCTGCTCGGCGACGGTGACGAGGGCGCTCGCGGCCGGACGCTGCTCGGCCTGAGCCGGAGGTGTGAGCGTGACCCGGCCGGCCCAGAAGGCGAGCGCGGCGACGGCCACGAGCGCAAGGACGAGGGCGGCCCAGCGGGCGGGGCGATTCATCCGGATGACCCCCAGAAGACATCCTGCGGCGGAAGCTCCGGGCATGTCTGCGCGACCTCGGCCTGGCGTTCTGCCGACACGCCCCTCATGCTGTCCGCGAAGGGCCACCACTGGTGGCGGCCTGGAGTGTAGAACGCGGAGACGAATGCCTCTTTGGAGGGGCGCGCGGAGGTGTCGACCGTGTAGCCGTAGGCCTCGAGACACGGGATGAGGTATTGGTCCCAGTAGTCATAGACGAGGCGGAGCTGCGGATCGGTCCAGTCCTGGGTGTAGCTCGGATCCACCGGGTGCTGTGCGTAGCAGGTCACGTAGGCCGCCTCGAAAGCAGACCTCTGGGACTCAGGTGGGGTGTCGATCTGAATTCCCCCGGTCGGACCGACCGAGTTCGGCCACCCGGCCTCGGCCAGGCATGTGGACACCATGCGGTCCGACTCGAGGGACGTGGCGTACCACCCGGAGCGCTCCACCTGAGGCGGCGCGGGCATTCCCGCCCCCTGAGCGTGCCGCGCGACTTGCTCACGGTAGGCGCGCTCCTTCTCCGCCTCCGTCGTCAGGAGGGGTTCGATCCTCTCGGTGGGAACCCACTGCGAGGCGTCCCAGGTCTTCTCGGCCGTCGCGGTGGGGGGAGCGGCGACCGTGGATGAACCGCCGAGGCCCGCAGACTCCCGACCGACGCAGCCGGTGAGGGTCAGGGCGACGGCCGCCACCAGGGCGGCCGTCGCAGGAATGCGTAATGAAGTCATCGGTGCCGGCGAGTCAGTACGGGTAGTAGCAGTAGCCGTAGGTGCCCGACAGGAGGAGTCCTGCGCTGCAGTCCTGCCGACCGGAGTCCGTCAGCGCCTGCGCTGGCACCGCACCGGAGACGGCCAACGGTCCAGCGACGGCCACGCCGGCACCGACCTTAGAAATCCGCTGCTTCATACCCATGTCGCTCCTCCTTATGGTTCACGCTCAGTCGTGATCTGCGTCACACTCTATGAAGGTGCTCGCCCTGTGTCCAGAGAATTCTCGGTCGGTCCACAGACGTGCCCCACCAGGGAGTCAAGAGGGTCCTGCGCGTGACGGATGCGCAATCTCAGGGGACGAATGAGCGCGGCCACACCGGCAGGGGTGGCCCGACGATCGGGTTTCGATACTCCCGTCACCGCCGCGCGCCCTAGCCCCGTACACCTCCGGCTCCGGAGAGGTGCGGGCTCGTGAAACTCACCGGCACCTGGATCGAGAAGGTCATCGGGTGGTCCCGTGTCGCAGCGACGCCAGCGGCCAGTGGCTGGGCGCCGGCGCCATCCAGCCCCGGCCTCAGCGGGCGTCCTCGCGCGCGGCGGGCGCGCCGTCGTCGTCCTGCTCCTCCGCCTGTTCCCCGCCCTGGAACTGGCTCCTGTACAGCCGGAAGTACGCGCCGCGAGCGGCCAGCAGCTGATCGTGCGAGCCCTGCTCCACGATGTCGCCGTCCTCCATCACGAGGATGACGTCCGCGTCCCGGATGGTGGAGAGGCGGTGGGCGAT
This sequence comes from Micrococcus sp. HMSC31B01, assembly GCF_001816085.1. Lineage (NCBI taxonomy): Bacteria > Bacillati > Actinomycetota > Actinomycetes > Micrococcales > Micrococcaceae > Micrococcus > Micrococcus sp. HMSC31B01. The sequence continues at coordinate 6,368 of NZ_KV825013.1, read as the reverse complement.
CACGAAGCTCGTGCGGTCCGAGCGCAGCGCCGCCATCGCGCCCTGGACCAGCACCTCGGTGCGGGTGTCCACGGAGGAGGTGGCCTCGTCCAGGATCAGGAGCGAGGGCTGGGCCAGGAACGCACGGGCGATGGTGATGAGCTGCCGCTCGCCCGCGGACACGTTGGCGGCGTCCTGCTCGATCACGGTGTCGTAGCCGTCGGGCAGGGTGTGCACGAAACGGTCCACGTAGGTGGCCTTCGCCGCCGCGACGACCTCCTCGTCCGTGGCGTCGAGTCGGCCGTAGCGGATGTTCTCCCGGATGGTCCCGCCGAAGAGCACGGCGTCCTGGAGCACCATGCCGGTGGCGGCGCGCAGCTCGCCGCGGCTGACCGTGCGGGTGTCCACGCCGTCCAGCAGGATCCGCCCGCCGTCCACCTCGTAGAACCGCATGATCAGGTTGACCAGGGTGGTCTTGCCGGCACCGGTCGGCCCGACGATCGCGACCGTCTGCCCCGGCTCCGCCACGAAGTTCAGGTCCGTGATGAGCGGCTTCTCCGGCGTGTAGGAGAAGCGCACATGCTCGAACTCCACGCGACCGCGCAGCGGGCGCGGGAGGTGGGCGACGCCGTCGGGCCCGGGGATGGCGGAGGGCGCCGTTTCCCGAACGAAAGCGCTCTCGGAGGGCGCCGTTTCCCAAACGAAAGTGCCGTCGGGGGTGCGGGCGGGGGTGCCGTCGGGGGTCTCCTCCGGCTCGTCGAGGAGCTCGAAGATGCGCTCGGCCGACGCCACGCCGGAGATCAGCATGTTGGACATGCCGGCGATCTGCCCAAGCGGCTGGTTGAACTCGCGCGAGTACTGGATGAACGCGGTCACGGCGCCGAGGGTCATCTGCCCGTTGGCCACGCGCAGGCCGCCGACCACCGCGATGCCCACGTAGCCCAGCCAGTTCACCCACTGCATGATCGGCATGATCATCCCCGAGTAGAACTGCGCCGTGAACGCGGCCTCGTACAGCTCCTCGTTGCGCTCGTCGAAGCGCGCGGCCATGTCCCGCTGACGGCCGAACACGGTCACCAGCTCGTGCCCCGTGAACGACTCCTCGATGTGCCCGTTGAGCCGGCCCGTCTCCCGCCACTGCGCGGAGAAGAGCGCCTGGGACTTCTTGCCGATCACGCCCACCACCACACCGGCCACCGGCAGGGCGATCAGGGCGATGAGCGCGAGCTGCCAGGACAGCCAGAACATCATGCCGACGATGCCGATCACGGTCAGCGCCGAGTACACGAGCGAGGCGAACGCCTGCTGGAGGGCCTGCTGGACGTTGTCCACGTCGTTGGTGGTGCGGGAGAGCAGGTCGCCACGCTGCCCGCGGTCGAAGTGGCTCAGCGGCAGCCGGTTGATCTTGGCCTCGATGTCCTCGCGCAGGCGGAACACGAGGCGCATCACGAGGTCGTTGAGCACGCGGCCCTGCAGCCACATGAACAGCTGGGCCACGAGGTACATGGCCAGCACGATCAGGATCAGCCGGCCCAGCTCGGTGAAGTCGATCCCCTCGCCCGGTGTGAACGCCATGCCGGAGAGCATCTCCGCGGCCTGGTCCTCGCCCTGGGCGCGCAGCCCGTCGATGACCTGCTCGCGGCTCAGCCCGCCGGGCATCTGCGCGGAGACCACGCCGCCGAAGATCACGTCCATCGCCCGGCCCAGGACGTGCGGGGCCCACACGTTGAGCACGACGGCGACCAGCACCATCAGCGCGACCACCACCAGGCCCAGCTTCTCCGTGCGGAACAGGCTCATGAGCCGCTTCGCGGACGGCCAGAACGCCTTGGCCTTGCGGGCCGGCCCGCCGCCCCAGTCGTCGGTGGCGCCCTGCTCCTGGATCTCGAGGATCTCCTCGTCCGTCAGGTGCTCGCTCATGCCACGTCCTCCGCGGTCAGCTGGGAGTCCACGATCTCCCGGTAGGTCTGGTTGTCCGCCAGCAGCTCGGCGTGGGTGCCGCGGCCGACCACGCGGCCCTCGTCCAGCACGATGATCTGGTCGGCGTCGGTGATGGTGGCCACCCGCTGGGCGACGACGATCCGAGTCACCCCGGCCGCCGCGCGGTCGAGCGCCGCCCGCAGCCGCGCGTCGGTGGTGACGTCCAGCGCGGAGAACGAGTCGTCGAACACGAGGATCCGCGGCTCGGCCACGAGGGCACGCGCGATGGACAGGCGCTGGCGCTGGCCACCGGAGACGTCCGTGCCGCCCTGGGAGAGGCGCGAGTCCAGACCGGAGGCCGCCGTCTCTGCCTTGCCGGTGGTGCGGGCGCGCACGAAGTCGGCGGCCTGGGCCGTCTCGAGGGCCGCCCAGATGCGCTCGTCCGAGGCGTCCGGGGCCCCGAACTGCATGTTTTCCCGCACGGTGCCCGAGAACAGGTACGGCTTCTGCGGCACGAGGGCCACGGCCTCGGTCAGCTCGGCCCGGGCCAGGTCGGTCACCGGCACACCGTCCACGAGCACCTCGCCGGACGTCGCGTCGTACAGCCGCGGCAGCAGGCTGATCAGCGTGGACTTGCCGGAGCCGGTCGAGCCGATGATCGCCGTCGTGGTGCCGGGGGCGACGGCGAAGCTGACGTCGTCGAGCACCGGCGCCTCGGCGCCGGGGTACTGGAAGGTGACGTGGCGCAGCTCCACGGCGCCGTCGCGACGCGCGGGGGTCACCGGGCGGACCGGCTCAGCGAGCGTGGGGACGGTGTCCAGGACCTCGCCGATGCGGCGGGCGGAGATCACGGCGCGCGGGAGCATCATCATCATGAAGGTGCCCATCATCACCGCCATGAGGATCTGCAGCAGGTACTGCATGAACGCGGTGAGCGCGCCGACCTGCACGAGCCCCGCGTCCACGCGCTCGCCGCCGAACCACAGGACGGCGGCGGTGGCGAGGTGGAGGATCATCGTGATGACCGGGCCGAGCAGCACGAACAGCCGGCCGATCCGCACGGACGTCTCCGTCAGGGCGGCGTTGGCGTCCGTGAACCGGCGTGTCTCGTGGCGCTCGCGCACGAACGCGCGGACCACGCGGATGCCCTGGATCTGCTCGCGCATCACGCCGTTGACGTCGTCGATGTTGTCCTGCATCCGCTGGAACAGCGGCATGAGACGGGCGACGATCCACGCCACGATCACCAGCAGCACCGGCACGGAGACCCACACGAGCCAGGACAGGCCCGGGTCCTCGCGGATGGCCATGATGATGCCGCCGACCGCCATGATCGGCACGGCCACCATGAAGTTCAGGGCCATGAGGGTGAGCATCTGGACCTGGTTGACGTCGTTGGTGCCGCGCGTGATGAGGGTCGCGGCGCCGAAGCGGCCGAGCTCCTCCGCGGAGAACGCGTCCACGCGGGTGTAGACGGCGCGGCGCAGGTCCCGGCCGACGCCCATCGAGGCCTTCGCCCCGAACCACACGGCGGCGATCGCGGCGACCACCTGCACCAGCGCGACGCCGAGCATCACGAGGCCGATGTCCCAGATGCGGGCGGTGTCACCGCGGGCTACGCCCTCGTCGATGATGCGGGCGTTGAGGCTGGGCAGGTACAGCATGGCCAGCGTGCTGATCAGCTGCAGCACGACGACGGCCGCGACGGCGCCGCGATAGCGCCGGCCGTGACGGCGGAGCAGGGTCCAGAGCATGGGGCTCCCAGGGAGTCGGGATGGGCGCGCGGCCGCGTGGGGCCGCAGTGAGGTGGGCCGACGTGGGCCGGGTTCATTGTGCCCCAGCCGCGGGCGGGGAGGTCGGCACGATCGGGAGACGTCAGCAGGGGGCGTGAGCCAGATGATTCCGCTGCGGATCGGGCGTCAGAACCGCAGAAACGTCTGGCTCAGCGCCCGGGCCCCTCAGAGCAGGGGACGCAGTGGTACCAGCAGGGCCTCGACCACGCGGGCGAGGCCGTGACGGTCCTCCCAGCGCGGGGTGTCGATCCGGACGGCCCGCTGGGCGTCGAGAGCGAAGATCTCCTCCATCCGGGCGGCGAAGTCGCGGTCCACGACCACCACGTTGGACTCGTAGTTGAAGCCCAGGGAGAGGCGGTCGACGTTGGCCGAGCCCACGGTGGACCAGATGCCGTCCACGGTGGCGGTCTTCGCGTGGATCATGCTGGCCCTGTACAGCAGGATCGTGATGCCGGCCTCGAGCATCTTCCCGAAGAAGCCGCGCGAGGCCCAGTCCGCCACGATGTGGTTGGAGTCCTCCGGCACCATCACCTGCACGTCCACCCCGCGCCGGGCCGCGTGCAGCAGCGCCTCGAGGACCTGCTGGTCCGGGATGAAGTACGGCGTGTTGATGAGGATGCGGTGCTGCGCCCGCTGGATGGCGTCGAGGTAGCTCAGCCGGATCGGGTAGACCAGGAGCGGCGGCTGGTTCGCGGCCACGGTGACGCGCGGGTCCCACGTGTCCGGGGGGCGCCAGGACATCTGCTCGCCCGCGCGGTGGTGGGCGTTCCACTTGATGGAGATCGACTGGCCCAGCGCCCACACCGCCGGGCCGCGCTCACGCACGTGGGTGTCCCGCCACAGGCGGGCGTAGTCGTCGCCGATGTTGAAGCCGCCGGCGAAGCCGACCTCGTCGTCCACCACCATGATCTTCGAGTGGTTGAACCCGCTGTGCCGGACCACGCCTCGCCAGATCGGGCGGGCGAAGGCCGGCAGCCGGAACACGTGGATGCGCGGGTCCAGCTGACGGTAGAAGCGGGGCGGGACCACGAGGTTCCCGAACCCGTCGTAGGAGACGTAGACCTCCACGCCGCGCGCGGCCGCCCGGTTGAAGGCGTCCATGAACCGCTGGCCCGTGGGGTCGCCCTTCCAGATGAAGGTCTCGAACTTGATGATCCGCTGCGCTCCGTCGATCGCGGCGATCATCTCCTTGTAGAGGTCCTCACCCGAGGTGAAGATGCGCAGCTCGGAGCCCTCCACGTGGGCGTCGAACACGCCGGGGTTCGGCGCGGGTCGGCGCACTCGGCCGCCGCGCTTGACCATGTCCACGCCGGTGAGCCCGGCGGCGACCGTCAGCGGCAGTCCCACGAGACCGACGCCCGCGGCCACGGCCGCTCCCCGGAGGAGACGACGGACCGGCAGGCGGGACAGGGACGGCAGGGACGGTCGACGCATTCGCTCAGTCTACTCAGGGCCCCGTCAGCGCGGATCGGTCGAGCGGCGCATCTCGGTCCAGGCCGCGCTCACCTCGGAGCGCATGCGCACGAGTTCGATCGCCGTCTCCTGCAGCCTCCGGGCGCTCTCGCTCTCGGGGATGTACTGCCGCACCCGCTGGGCCTGGTCCTCCGCGGAGACGTCCACCATGACGGCGATCGAGTGCGCCACCAGGCGGGACTCCGCCCCGGTGCGTCGGCTCGCGTAGACGCGCAGCGCCACATGCATGGACCGCTCCGTGGTGTTCACCAGGAGGGCCTCCACGCGCACGAGGTCGCCCACGTGGATGTTCCGCACGAAGCGCACACCGCCGCCGAACACCGCGACCACGGATTCATGTCCGGTCCAGCGGGCGGCGCAGACGGCGGCCGCCTCGTCCACCCAGCGCAGGATCGCGCCCGCGTTGATGGTGCCGCCCACGGTGGCCTCCGCGTTGGGGGCCAGGAACGCGAGGGTGCTCATCTCCTCGGGGGCCTCCCCGGGCGCGGGGAACGGCAGTCGGGCCATGCCGCGCTCGACGGCGCGGCGGGCCACGGTGGAGCGGCGGGCCTGTTCGTCGCGCTCGATCTGGCCGGGGGTCGAGGGCTCCCAGACCGGCACGGTCACGGGCACCCCGCCCTCCTCCGCGGCGTAGACCACGAGGGACGAGGTGGCGACCACGGGGTCGCCGTCGTCGTCGCGGATCTCCGGCAGCAGCAGGCGGGTCTGGACGTGCACCTCGGCGCCGTCCGTGTGGACCACGCGCGCCTGCACCACGGCACGGCGGTCCACCGGCACGGGGTGCCGGAACTGGGTGTGCCCCATGTAGCGGGCACGCACGAACGTCCCGGCCCAACTCGCCGCGACGGCGTAGCCGGCCTTCTCGATCCAGGAGATGACGGTGCCGGCGTCCACCAGGCCGGTGGGATGATCGAAGCTGTCCGCCCGGAATTCGAGGGCGAGGGCTCCGGGGGGTCTCATGCCGTCGAACGTATCACCCGAGTCCGGGCCCTGTGCGGCCGGTCACGCCCCGTCCAGGAGTCTGCGGGGAACCTCCCGGCCGCGCCCCAGGCGGGTCCGCGCACGGGGGACAATGGACCCATGACCGCCTTCGACCGTCTCCCCCTGCCCGCGGAGCCCCAGACTCCGCACGACCGCCTGCGCCGCCGCACCGAGGCCGCCGTCGCCGAGCGCGGGGAGGCCGCCGTCGCCGGGCTGGCGGTG
>NZ_KV825012.1:0-9298 GCF_001816085.1 Micrococcus sp. HMSC31B01 | reverse complement strand
CACCGTCCAGACCCCCGTGCCGTCGTCGTCAGCGCCGGTGGCGCTGCGTGATCGACCCGAGGTCAGTGGGCGTACTTGCCCCGAGAGAACTCGTAGACCCACCCGAAGGTGAAGTAGGCGGCGGCGACGATGCCGATGATGAAGACCCACCAGCCGACGGCCAGGCCGGTCACGATGATCGCGCAGCCCAGGCCGAGGCCCAGGGGCCACCAGCTCCAGGGAGCGAAGGTGCCGTAGGTGCCGGCGTACTCGACGATCTGACCGTCCTCGTCATCTGCAGGGCCGACGCCGTATTTGTGCTCGGCGGCCCGCAGGTACCAGGCGATCATCCAGGACATCGCGCCCAGGGCGTAGAGGGCCGGGATGCCAGCCCACTCAGTCCACTCGTTCCAGAAGCCGTAGAGGGTTCCGGCGCCCACGAAGAAGAGGCCGATCACCCAGAAGATGTTCGCTGCGACCTTCACCGGGCCACCTTCTCTCCGAAGGCCTTAGTGGTGTGCTGAGGCGAGTGCGGGTAGAGCTCCGGGTGGTGCAGGTCCAGCGCCGGACGCTCCGAGCGGATGCGCGGCAGCGAGTGGAAGTTGTGCCGCGGGGGCGGGCACGAGGTGGCCCACTCGAGCGAGCCGCCGAAGCCCCACGGGTCATCCACGGTGACCTTCTTGCCGTAGCGCGCGGTGATGTACACGTTCCAGAAGAACGGGATCAGCGACGCGCCGAGGACGAAGGAGAAGACCGAGGAGAACGCGTTCATCGCGTGGAAGCTGTCCTCCACCATGTAGTCCGCGTAACGACGGGGCATGCCGATGACGCCGAGCCAGTGCTGGATCAGGAACGTGCCGTGGAAGCCCACGAACAGCATCCAGAACTGGATCTTGCCGAGACGCTCGTTCAGCATCTTGCCGGTGAACTTCGGCCACCAGAAGAAGAAGCCGGCGAACATCGCGAACACCACGGTGCCGAAGACGACGTAGTGGAAGTGCGCCACGACGAAGTACGTGTCGGAGACCTGGAAGTCCAGCGGCGGCGACGCCAGGATGATGCCGGTGAGGCCACCGAAGAGGAAGGTGACCATGAAGCCGAGCGTCCACAGCATCGGGGTCTCGAAGGTGATCGAACCGCGCCACATGGTGCCGATCCAGTTCACGAACTTCACGCCGGTCGGGACCGCGATGAGCATGGTCATCACGGAGAAGAACGGCAGGAGCACGGCGCCGGTCACGTACATGTGGTGCGCCCACACCGTCACGGAGAGCGCGGCGATCGCCGTCGTCGCGAACACGATGGACTTGTAGCCGAAGATCGGCTTGCGGGAGAACACCGGGATGATCTCCGACACGACGCCGAAGAACGGCAGGGCGATGATGTACACCTCGGGGTGGCCGAAGAACCAGAAGAGGTGCTGCCACAGGATGGCGCCGCCGTTCTCCGGGTTGAAGATGTGGCCGCCGAAGCGACGGTCCAGGCCCAGCGCGAAGAGCGCGGAGGCCAGCGGCGGGAACGCCATCATGATCAGGATGCCGGTGATGAGCGTGTTCCAGGTGAAGATCGGCATGCGCCACATCGTCATGCCCGGGGCACGCATCGTCAGGATCGTGGTGATGAAGTTGACGCCGCCCATGATCGTGCCGAAGCCCTGGAGGACCAGACCGAACACCCAGAGGTCACCGCCGACGCCCGGCGAGTACGTGGTGTTGGAGAGCGGGGCGTAGGCGAACCAGCCGAACGAGGCCGCACCCTGCGGGGTGAGGAAGCCCGCGGTCGCGATGAGCGAGCCGAACAGGAAGAACCAGAACGCCAGGGCGTTCAGACGCGGGAAGGACACGTCCGGAGCGCCGATCTGCAGCGGCACCAGCACGTTGGCGAAGCCCACGAAGAGCGGGGTCGCGAACATGAGCAGCATGAGCGTGCCGTGCATGGTGAACAGCTGGTTGTACTGCTCCTTCGTCTGCAGGATCTGCATGCCGGGCTCGAAGAGCTCCGCGCGGATCATGAGGGCCATGACGCCGCCGATGCAGAAGAAGATGAAGGACGTGATCAGGTACATGTACCCGAGCACCTTGTGGTCGGTCGTCGTCAGCCAGCTGACGACGATCTTGCCCAGCGAACGGGGCACCACACGAGGCTGCGCCTGTGAGCGCACCTCATCCGTTGCGTACTCGTAAGTGGTCATCAGTGGCTACCTCCACCGCGGGGGGTCTGGAGATCGCGCTCCATCGTCCCGGCGCCGTCAGGGTTGTTGTTGGGATTGCGGCTGTACTCGTCGCCCACCTGACCCGGCTCCATCTCCTCGAGGCGCTGGACGAACTCCGCCTCGTCGACGACCTCCACGTTGAAGAGCATCTCGGAGTGGGACTCGCCGCACAGCTCGGCGCACTTGCCGTCGTAGCTGCCCAGCTCCTGGGGGGTCAGGTACAGGTGGTTGGTCTTGCCGGGCACCATGTCGCGCTTCTGGAGGAACTGCGGGATCCAGAAGGAGTGGGCCACGTCACGGGACTTCAGCTCGAAGTGCACCGGCACGTCGTTCGGCAGGTACAGGACCGGAAGGGTGTCACGCACGCCCTCGGTGCCGTCCAGCTGGGCCTGGATGCCGGAGTAGTGGGCCTCGATGACCTCGCCGTTCTCCTGCTCGTAGGAGTAGTTGAAGTCCCAGGACCACTGCTTGCCGTACACGGTGACGGTCAGCGGCGAGTCGTCCACGGGGCGGTCGACCTCGGTCTGGACGCGGTCGGTGAAGCCCCAGAGCGTGAAGACCATCAGGATCGGGATGGCCGTGAACATGGTCTCGAGCGGCACGTTGTAGGCCGTCTGCTTCGGGAAGCCCTGGTCGTTCTTGCGACGGCGGTAGGCCACCATGCACCAGATCATGGCGCCCCAGGCCAGCAGGCCGACGGCCATGGCCGCGATCCAGGAGTTCACCCACAGGTCGGTGAGCTGGGCGTTGTGGTTGGTGGTCTCCCGGGTGCCGGGGTACCAGCCGCGCTGGACCTCTGCCGAACAGCCGGTCAGCACCAGGAGCGCCGTGGTGCCCACGGCACCGGCGGTCAAGCGGCGGCGAGTCCGACGTCCGGCGTCATTCTGTGCTCTCACAGACGGCCTTCCTCTTCATCTCGTGTGCGAGGGGCGTCCCCGCTCCCCCGACGATTCGGCGACTTCTCGCAGCGTCCTCGCAGGGAGCACGGGCATGCCCTGATGATTCAGAGCCAGTCTAAGCCGAAACACGCGGATTCACCGCACCGTGACACGGGCGCCTCGTGTCTGGGAGTCGGGTCCGAGCATCCTGGGCACGGTGCCCGGGCACGACGACGGCGGGCCGGCCGAGGCCGACCCGCCGGTTCGCGGTCCGAGGCGCTCCGGGCGCCCGCAGATCAGTGGAAGGAGTCGCCGCAGGCGCACGAGCCGCCCGCGTTGGGGTTGTCGATCGTGAAGCCCTGCTTCGAGATGGTGTCCTCGAAGTCGATGGTCGCGCCCATGAGATAGGGCACGCTCATCTTGTCGACGATCACCTCGACCCCGTCGTAGTCACGGACGGTGTCGCCGTCGAGGACGCGCTCGTCGAAGTAGAGCTGGTAGATCAGGCCCGAGCAGCCGCCCGGCTGCACGGCGACGCGCAGCCGCAGGTCCGTGCGGCCCTCCTGCTCGAGCAGCGAGCGCACCTTGCCGGCCGCCACGTCGGTCAGCTCGACCTCGTGCGGGGGCAGGGCCTCGGCGTCCTGGGTCGCGCCGATCTCGACGCCGGTCTCCTCTGCGGACAGAGCCATCGTGACCTCCTCAGATCATGGGGCGCGGACGGGGCCGTCACGCGCGTGTGGTCTCCCGGGCAACACTAGCCGCCCACGGAGCATTCCCGGCCCGCCGCACCGACGGGCCGGGCGGCGCTCACGCGGAGAGCCGCGCGAGCCAGAGCGCCTCGGCCACGACGGCCCGCTTGAAGTCGTCGATGTGCAGCGACTCGTTGGCCGAGTGCGCCCGCGTGTCCGGGTCCTCCACGCCCGTGATGAGGAGGGTGGCCTCCGGGAAGACCTCGGCGAGGTCCGCGGTGAACGGGATGGAGCCGCCCATGCCGATCGCCCGGGGCTCGACGCCCCAGGCGTCCTCCAGGGCGGCCATCATCGCGGCCGCGGCGGGGGCCGAGGTGTCCGTCGTGAACGGTTGGCCGAACTCCCCCGCGGTGACCGTGATCTCCGCGCCGAGCACCGCCGCGGACTGCGCCTCCAGGTGGGTGCGCAGCGCCTCGAAGGCCTCCGCGGGGTCCATGCCGGGGCCCAGGCGCAGCGAGAACTTCGCGCGCGCCGCGGGCTGGATCGTGTTCGAGGACTCCGCGACCGAGGGCGCGTCGATCCCGATGATGCTCAACGCGGGAGCGTTCCACAGCCGGTCCGCGACCGGGCCGCGGCCGGCCAGGGTCACCCCGTCCAGCACGCCCGCGTCCGCGCGGAAGACGTCCTCGGGGTAGTCCAGGCCCGCGGTCTGCCGCGGCTCGAGGCCGGGCACGGCGACCGCGCCGTCCGCGTCGTGGAGCGTGGCGATCAGCCGCGAGAGCAGGACGACGGCGTCCAGGACCGGCCCGCCGAACATGCCGGAGTGCACGGCGTGGTCGAGCACCCGGACGGTCACCGTGCCGTCCACCAGCCCACGCAGGGAGGTGGTCAGCGCGGGCTCCCCCACGGCCCAGTTGGACGAGTCCGCGACCACGATCGCGTCGGCGTCGAGGCGCGCCCGGTGCTTCTCCAGGAAGGTGCGGAAGGTGGGCGAGCCGGCCTCCTCCTCGCCCTCGATGAAGACGCGGACGCCGACGCCGGCGTCGGGCAGGACGTCCCGCAGGGCGGCGAGGGCGGCGAGGTGGACCATGATGCCGGCCTTGTCGTCGGCGGCGCCGCGGCCGTACAGCCGCCCGCCGCGCTCGGTGGCCACGAGCGGCGGGGTGTCCCAGAGGTCCTCGTCCCCGAGCGGCTGCACGTCATGATGGGCATACAACAAGACGGTGGGCTTGTCGGAGGCGCCGGGCTTCTCGCCGATCACCGCCGGCCCGCCGGGCCGGTCGTCGTCGCGGGTCTCGGTCACGATCTCAACATCCTGCAGGCCCGCCTCGCGCAGCAGGCCCGCGACAGCCTCGGCGGACCGCTCAAGCTGGGTGCGGTCCGCGGAGTCCCAGGCGATGCCCGGGATCGCCACGAGGTCGGTGAGGGTCTGGAGGGTCGTCGGGAAACGGGCCTCGACGGCCTCACGGACGGCGGAGACGAGGGCCGCGTCCTGCGGCGCACGGGAGGTGATGTCAGTCATGACGGCCAGCGTAGACGGCGGCCGGGCCGAGGGCCGCGCCTCCGGCCGGGCCGGACGCGCCCCACCACTAGACTGGACGGGTGTTCAAGCGAGACAAGACCCCCGAGACCGCGCCCGCCCCCTCGACTCACGGCTCCTCGGCTGCTCCCGCCGAGGGCGCCGTGTCCGGGGCCGCGCCGAGCGACCGCTCGCAGGGCAAGAAGGGCCCGACTCCGCGGCGCCGCGACCAGGAGGCCGCGCGCCGTCGCACCCTGGTCCCCGAAGATCGCAAGGCGGCTCGCAAGGCCGAGCGTCAGGCGATGGCCCAGGAGCGGATGCGCCAGCGCGCCGCGCTGGAGACCGGGGACGAGCGCGGTCTCCCGGCACGCGACAAGGGGCCGCAGAAGCGCTGGGTCCGTGACTACGTGGACGCGCGGACCGGGATCGGCGAGTGGCTCATGCCCGTCGTCTTCGCCTACGTCCTGCTCATGTTCATCCCCGGTCGCGAGGCGCAGTTGATCCTGATGATCAGCCTGTACGTCCTCGTGGCCCTCGTGCTCATCGAGAGCTTCCTGGTCAGCCGGCACATCAAGAAGGGCCTCACGGAGCGCTTCGGCACGCCGGAGTCCGGGACCGGCTTCTACGGCATCATGCGGGCCCTGCAGTTCCGCCGCCTGCGTCTGCCCAAGCCCCAGGTCAAGCGGGGCGAGTACCCCGCCTGAGACGACACCGCGCCACGGCCCGGACCCCGGTGGGTCCGGGCCGTCGCGTCCCCGGCGAGCAGACCGTCAGCCCCGCAGGGACCGGGCCAGCCCGGCGGTGATCCGGCCGGACCAGAACGGGCCCTCGTACAGGAACGCCGTGTATCCCTGGACGAGGTCCGCGCCCGCGTCGAGCCGGGCCTGGACGTCGTCGGCGTCCGTCACCCCGCCCACGCTGACGACGGCGGTGCCCGTCGGCAGCGCCGCCCGCAGGACCTCCAGCACCCGCATCGACCGCTCCTGCAGCGGGGCGCCGGACAGGCCGCCCGCGCCCAGGGCGTCCACGTCGGCACGCGGGGTGCGCAGACCCTCCCGGGAGACGGTCGTGTTGGTCGCGATGACGCCGTCCAGCCCGAGGCGCTCGGCGAGCGCCCCGACGGCGCGCACGTCGTCGTCCGCCAGGTCCGGGGCGATCTTCACGGTCAGCGGCACGCGACGGCCCGGGACCGCACGGTCGGCCTCCTCGCGCACCGCCGTGAGGATCGGCTCCAGCGCGTCGATCTCCTGCAGCTGGCGCAGCCCCGGCGTGTTCGGGGAGGACACGTTGACCGTCAGGTAGTCGGCGTGGGGCGCGAGCAGGCGGGTCGAGGCCCGGTAGTCGTCCGCCGCGTCCTCGAGCGGGACCACCTTGGTCTTGCCGATGTTCACGCCCAGGACCGGCCGGGCCGGGCCGAAGCGGCGCTCCAGCGTCTGCCGGGTCCGCGCCAGGCGGGGGGCGACGGCCGCCGCGCCGTCGTTGTTGAAGCCCATGCGGTTGACCAGCGCCCGGTCGTCCACGAGACGGAACAGTCGGGGCTGCGGGTTGCCGGGCTGCGGCTGCGCCGTGATCGTGCCGACCTCGATGTGGCCGAACCCGAGGTCGGCCACGGCGGCGGTCCCCCGGCCGTCCTTGTCGAACCCTGCGGCCAGGCCGAAGGGCGTTGGGAACCGCAGGCCCATGACCGTGCGCGCGAGCATCGGGTCCGGGCGGAAGGCGGCGCGCAGGGCGGCGGACGCCCCGGTGCGCTCGGCCAGCCGGATCGCGTCGAAGCCCCGATGATGCGCCCGCTCCGCGTCCATGCCGCCGAACACGGCACGGAAGAAGGGCGGGTACAGGCGAGGCGCGCGGGAGGTCAGGAGGCCGTCGACGGCGGACTTGGGATCAGGCAGCTGCATGCCCCCATCCTCGCACGGGCCTCCCGCCCGCCCGGGGTCCTCCTAGAGTGGTCGGATGGCCCGTGACCCGCTCCAGCCGCCGCCCCCGGACCCCTCCGCCCCGCACGGCGCACCCGCCGGCGGACCGACGGAGGAGGACACCCGCCCGTTCCTCGACGATCCGCCGGGCCTGGGCTGGGTCCCGGACGGGCTGCCGGGCTTCGAACGATGCACGCTCGGCCTCGACACCGATGAACAAGGACAGAACCTTGTCACAGTGGTGCGTCCGCGCACCGACGCCGCCCGTGACCCGGCCCGGCGACCCATCCTCTCGGTGCACGGCTGGAGTGACTACTTCTACAACGCCCCGCTCGCCCGCGCGTTCGAGGCCGCCGGCTACGCCTTCCACGCCGTCGACCTCCGCCACTACGGCCGCTCGCTGCGCACGGGACAGACGCCCGGCTGGACGGACGACCTGGCCCGCTACGACGCGGACCTCGAGGCCGCGTTCGAGACCATCGCCCAGGACCACCCGCTGCCGCCCATCCTCATGGGACACTCCACCGGCGGGCTGATCGCCGCGCTGTGGGCGGACCGGAATCCCGGCCGCCTCGCCGCGCTCGTGCTCAACAGCCCGTGGCTGGAGATGCAGGGCAGCGCGGGGGTGCGCCTGCTGGCGAAGTCCATCGTGGGGCCCGTCTCCGCCATGAAGCCCTACGCCATGCTCACGCTGCCGCGCATCGACCACTACTGGCGCACCCTCTCGGACCAGGCCGAGGGCGAATGGGACCTGCACCCGCTCTGGCGTCCCCCGCACGCGTTCGAGGTGCCGGCCGCCTGGCTGAGCGCGGTCCTCTCGGGGCACCGGGCCGTGGCCGGGCGGCTCGACGTCACCGTGCCGATCCTCGTGCTCGTCTCCGCGCGCGGGCATCGGGGCACGTCCTACGCCGAGGCGATGCTGACCTCGGACATCGTCCTGGACCCCGACGCCATGGCCCGCCGCTCCCTGCGGCTCGGCGACCGGGTGACCGTCCACCGGCTCCCCGACGCGCTGCACGACGTGTTCGCCTCCCCCGCGTCGGTGCGCGAGGCGGCCGGTGCCGCGACGCTCACGTGGCTGGGGGCCTACGCGCCGCCGTCGGCGTCCGAGGCCGAGTCCGGCGCGCCGGACGACGGCGCCGGCTGAGGGGTGTCCACGGCGCCGCCGTAGCGGCGGTCCCGTCGGGCGTAGGTCTCGACGGCGGCCCACAGGGTCCGCCGGTCGACGTCCGGCCACAGCACGTCCAGGAACAGCAGCTCCGCGTAGGCGGACTGCCACAGCAGGTAGTTGGACAGGCGCTGCTCCCCCGAGGTCCGCAGGAACAGGTCCACGTCCGGGACGACGTCGACGTCCTGACCCGTGCGGAAGCCGCGGTCGAGGTAGCGGGTGATGACGTCCTCGCTGATCTCCCCCGGCCGCATCCGGCCGGCCCGGACCTCCTCGGCGATGGCCTGGACGCCGTCCAGGATCTCGGCGCGGCTGCCGTAGTTCACGCACACGTGCAGGGTGGTGCCGGTGTTGTGGCGCGTGAGCTCCTCGGCCTCCTGCAGCTCCCGGATCACGGGGGTCCAGAGGCGCGGGGCCCGCCCGTTCCACCGGATCCGCACGTTCCACGAGTGCAGGGTGTCCCGCTGCCGGCGCAGCACGTCCCGGGAGAAGCCCATGAGGAAGCGGACCTCCTCCGCCGAGCGCCGCCAGTTCTCCGTGGAGAACGCATACGCGGACACGTGGCCGATCCCCAGCTCCACCGCCCCGGCGACGACGTCCAGCAGCGCCGCCTCGCCGGCCCGATGGCCCTCGGTGCGGGGCAGGCCGCGCTGGTTGGCCCACCGTCCGTTGCCGTCCATCACGATCGCCACGTGCCGGGGCACGAAACGCGGGTCGATCCGCGGGGCGACCGCACCCGAGGGGTGCGGCGGTGGGGGCTGCGGGGCTCGGTCGGCGCTCATGGTCTCCTCTCGACGCGCGGGGCGGGGAGGCCGAGGTCCTGGTCCAGGACGGACAGGGACACCAGGCGCCGCTCGGCGTGGAACTGCAGGTACGCCGCCACGATACCGGCCGCCTCGCGGCGGGCGGGGGCCCCGGAGGCGTCCGCGGTGGCCCA
>NZ_KV825011.1:0-6648 GCF_001816085.1 Micrococcus sp. HMSC31B01 | reverse complement strand
GTCGGCGCGCTCGGCCTCGGCGATCTCGGCCTCCCCGGCGCGGCCGGCCGCCACCAGCGCGGTGAGCAGCTCCCAGCGCAGGTCCGTGGTGAGGTCCAGCCCGGGCACGGTGCGGGTGCCGTCGACGAGGGCGGACAGGCGGTCCAGCTGCGCCGTGGTGCGCGCGTGCAGGGCGAACGCCTTGACGAACTGCAGCTGGTTGTCCGAGCCGTCCTCGGCCTCCGCGACGAGGCCCCACAGACGGTCGGCCGCCGCGACCCGCACGGCCTCGGCCTGGTCCTCGGGCAGGTACAGGCCGATCGCCGTCGCGAGCTGGCGCAGCAGCGTCTGCACCACGGAGGAGTCCCGCTCGTGGCCGACGTTGGCGAGGACGAGGTCGACGAACCAGGCGGCGGAGGCCTCGCCGTCGCGCACGGTGTCCCAGGCCGCCCCCCACAGCAGCGTGCGCGCCAGGGAGCCGTCCACATCCTTCAGACGGGTGGACGCGGCCTCCCACGAGGCGTCGTCGAGGCGCAGCTTGGCGTAGGCCAGGTCGTCGTCGTTGGGCAGGATCACGGCGGGACGACGGCGGGCGGCGGCCTCGACGACCTCGGTCACCTCCCCGGCCACGTCGAGCTCGAAGCGCTCGGTGCGGATCAGGCGGCCGGTGGCCTCGTCCACGTCGTAGAAGCCCACGGCCAGACGGTGGGGGCGGAGCACGTCGTCGCCGGGCGCCGACGGTGAGCCGTCCGGGGCGCTCTGGCGCAGACGCAGCGCGGTGATGGTGCCGGCCTCATCCGTCTCCACCTCGGTGCGCAGCGTGTTCACGCCCGAGGTCTCGAGCCACACGCGGGTCCATTCGGACAGGTCGCGGCCGGACGCGGCCTCGAGCTCGGTCATGAGGTCCGGCAGCTCCGTGTTCTGCCACGCGTGCTTGGCGATGTACGCGCGGACGCCGACCATGAAGTTCTCCTGGCCCACCCAGGCCACGAGCTGGCGGAGCACCGAGGCGCCCTTGGCGTAGGTGATGCCGTCGAAGTTGACGAGCACGTCGTCGAGGTCGCGGATCCGGGCCTTGATGGGGTGCGTGGAGGAGAGCTGGTCCTGGCGGTAGGCCCAGTTCTTCTCCATGGAGGAGAAGGTGGTCCAGGCGCCGGTGTACTGCGTGTTCTCAGCGGCGGCGAGCGTGGACATGAACTCGGCGAACGACTCGTTGAGCCACAGGTCGTTCCACCAGCGCATGGTGACCAGGTCGCCGAACCACATGTGGGCGAGCTCGTGGAGGATCGTGATGGCGCGGCGCTCGATCAGCGCCTCCGGCACGGTCCCGCGGAAGACGTACGACTCGAGGAAGGTCACACAACCGGCGTTCTCCATCGCGCCGGCGTTGAACTCGGGCACGAACAGCTGGTCGTACTTCTCGAACGGGTAGGCGTGGCCGTACTGGGCCTCGAAGAACTCGAATCCCTGGCGGGTGAGCTCGAAGACGTTCTCCGCATCCAGGTGCTCCACCAGCGACGCGCGGCAGTAGACGCCGAGGGGGATCGTGCGGCCGTCGGCGCTGGTCAGCTCCGAGTGCACGGAGGCGTACGGGCCGGCGACGAGCGCGGTGATGTAGGAGGGGATGCGCGGGGTGGGCTTGAACTCCCAGACCGCGGCGTCCACCCCCTGCGGGTTCTCCTCGTTCGCCACGACGCCGAGGGTGCGGCGGGAGGCCTCCGGCTGGTTGGACACCACGGCCCAGTGCGCCGGCGCGGTCACCGTGAAGCGGAACGCGGCCTTGAGGTCGGGCTGCTCGAACACCGCGAACATGCGGCGGGAGTCCGGCACCTCGAACTGGGTGTAGAGGTAGACCTCCTGGTCCACGGGGTCCACGAACCGGTGCAGGCCCTCGCCGGTGTTGCTGTAGTCCCCGAGCCCGTCGACCACGAGGGTGTTCTGCGCCGCCAGCGGGCCGATCCGCAGTCGGGCGCCGTCGAAGTCCGCCACGTCCAGGGCCTCGCCGTTGAGGGTCACCGTGGGAGCCTGCTCCGCCACGAAGTCGATCCACGTGTGGGTGCCCACCGCGTCCTGCGTGGCCGCGAACGTCACGGTGGTGGCCGTGTGGAAGTGCTCCGCTCCGCGGGTGAGGTCCAGGCTCACCTCGTACGCGTCCACGGTGAGGGCGGCCGCGCGCGCGGCGGCCTCTTCGCGGGTGATGTTCATGGCGGCGGCGGTGGTCACGGTCGGACTCCTCCTGGGGTCGGGTGGATGCGGCACGGCCGGGCGCCTGTGATGGGGGCCATGGCACGGTGCTCCCCAGTGTGCCACCTGGCCCGGGCGTCGTGGACGGCCGCGGAAGGGCGGGCCGGCCGGCGTGCTCAGCCCCCGATCTCGGCCAGTCGGGTCGCCGCCGCACGCAGCACCTCAGCCACCTCGGGCACGCGTGCCGGTGGCATCCGCTGCTCGGCCGCCGAGGCGGTGAGGGACACCTGGGGGATGCCTCCCGTCCGCGCCGGGACGCCACAGGCGACTCCGGCCACCCCGGGCACGACCGGCACACCGCCGCACCACCCCTGCTCGTCCATCTGACGCAGCAGGGTGTCCAGCAGGTCGTGCAGGGCCCCGTCATCCGTCAGGTTCCAGCGGCGGGGAGGCCGGGCGACGACCGCGTCCACCTCCGCTCGCCGGCGCTCGGGCGGCAGGGCGGCCAGGAGCGCGATGCCGGCGTACCCGGCGGCAAGCCGCTTGACCTCGCCGACCTCCACGGTGAAGACGCGCACGGGGGAGTCGCCGTCGCATCGCAGGAGGTAGGCCACTCCGCCCGCAGCCCGTGCCGCCAGGTAGACCGTGTCCCCCAGCTCGTCCGCGGCGGCCTGGACCACGGCCCGGCTGGCCTCGCGTTCGATCAGGCACCGCGGCGTCACCGGTTCGAACCCGACCGGGCCCCACCGATCACCGAGCGCATAGGCGGCCCCGCGCCGGGTCACGGCACCCTGCTCCGCCAGGTCGGCCAGCAGTCGATGGGCGGTGGGCTGGGGCAGACCCGTCCGCTGGACGAGCTGGCTCAGCCGCAGGCCGGCGGGTCCGGCCTCGTGCAGCAGGCGCATCACGAGGGCGGCACGGGGCAGGACGCCGGTGGGTGGGGTCATAGGGGTCACCGGTCGATCGTGCCGCAGCTCCGGCGTCGGAGCCAGTTCCATCTGATGGACTAAATGATTGCCGCTCTACTTGCATTCCGAGAAATGAACGCGCCATGCTGGGAAATGTAGGGCGCGTCACATCGCGGGTGTCGTCCCCATAGTCCACATATCGGTTTCCAGGAGGAGCCTCATGCCACTGACCGCATCGACCGTCACGCGCACCGTCAGCGTGGACGGTGCCTCCGTCACCTGCCACGACTCGGTGACACCCGGGGAGCTCGACCGGCCTCTCGTGCTGGTCCACGGCACGGGCGGGACGACCGCCTCGCACTTCGGCCACCTGTTCCCGATGATGGCCACGCGGACGCGCGTCATCGCCGTGGACTGGGCGCCGACGGCCGACCCCGCCGCAGACCTGACCGTCGACCTGCTGGTCGGCCAGGTGCGGGCTGTCGTCGACGAGCTCCTCGGCCCCGACGCCGCGTTCGACCTGCTGGGCTACTCACTCGGCGCCGTCGTGGCCGGGCAGCTGGCCGCCGACCTCGGTCGCCGTGTGGAGAACCTCGTGCTCGTGGCCGGCTGGGCGACGACGGATGTCCACCAGCGCCTGCGCAACGAGGTCTGGCGGCACCTGTACGCCACGAGCCCTGATGCCCTGGCCCGTTACACGGCCTTCTGCGGCCTGTCCCCGCTGGCCCTGCGCTCCCTGACCCCGGCCATGCTCGACGGGGCGCTCGCCTCCCTGACCGCGGACGAGTTCACCGCCCGGCAGATGGACCTGAACGCCCGCGTGGACGTCGCCGACCGTCTCTCCGCCGTCACCGCGCGGACACTGATCGTCTCCTGTGCCGAGGACATCATGGTCCCGCCCCATCACCAGTACGAGCTGCTCGGCATCATCGACGACGCGCGGCTGACGACCATGACGAGCGGCCACGCCTTCTTCCTCGAGCGCCCGGCCGAACTCATGCAGATCGTCGACCTGTACCTGCGCGAGCCCGACCGCCACCCGGCCGGCGCGATCATCCCCGAGACCCACGCCTGAGAGAGGGGCCAGCCATGACCACCGCCATGACCACCACCACCGACGTGCGCCCCGCACCGCGCGACGAGTCCGCCGAGATCCTCATCATCGGCTCCGGATTCGCCGGCCTCGGCATGGGCGCCCAGCTGCGGCGTCACGGCCGCGAGGACTTCCTCATCCTGGACCGCGCCCAGCAGGTCGGCGGGACCTGGAGGGACAACACCTACCCGGGTGCCGCGTGCGACGTCCCGAGCCACCTCTACAGCTTCTCCTTCGCGCCGAACCCGCAGTGGTCGGGCTTCTACACACCGGGTCCGGAGATCCAGGACTACCTCGTGCGCTTCTCCGAGGACGAGGGCCTCACCCCGCACCTGCGTCTCGGGGCGGACATGCTCGAAGCGCACTGGGACCCCGAGACGGAGCGGTGGACGGTGCGGACGCCGCGCGGGACCTACACGGGACGCTGGCTCATCATGGGCACCGGGCACCTCGCCGACCCCCGCCTGCCGGACGTCCCGGGTCTCGACGCCTTCGAGGGCGAGGTCATCCATTCCGCCCGCTGGGACCACACGGTGGACCTGAAGGGCAAGCGTGTCGCCGTCGTCGGCACCGGCGCCTCCGCGATCCAGGTCATCCCCGAGCTGGCGGCGACGGCGGCCGAGCTCGTCGTCTTCCAGCGCACCCCCGCGTGGGTCACCCCGCGCGTGGTCAAGCCGTACTCCGCGGCCGTGCGCCGCATGTTCGAGCGCGCCCCGCACACCATGCAGCGCGAGCGCGACGACATCTTCTGGTTCGCCGAGTCGAACTATGCCCAGCGCCGCGGTGTGCCGGCCGCACTGGACCAGGTCCGGGCCCAGGCCCTCGGGCACCTGGCCGCCGCGGTCTCTGACCCCGAGCTCCGCGAGCGCCTCACGCCGCGGTACCTGCCGGGCTGCAAGCGTGTGCTCGTCTCCAACGACTACTACCCGGCCATGGCCCGGGACAACGTCACCCTGGAGGACAGCGCGCTGGACCGCGTCGAGGGGAGCCGGCTGTTCGGCGTGAGCGGTCACGGGTACGAGGTCGACGTCGTCGTCCTCTGCACCGGCTTCGAGGCGGCCCAGCCGCCGTTCGCCGAGCGCGTCCACGACGGTGAGGGCCGTTCCCTGGCCGATCACTGGAGCAGCGGCATGGCGGCGTTCGACTCCACGGCCGTGGCGGGATTTCCGAATCTGTTCGCCATCAACGGGCCGAACACCTCGCTGGGGCACAACTCGATCGTCTACATCATCGAGTCGCAGATCGCGTACATCTTGGAGGCCCTGGACCGGGTGGAGCACGAGGGAATTAGGACGATGGTCCCCGAGACACTCGCCCAGGAGGAGTACGTGGACCGTCTCCAGGAGCGGGCCGCCACCTCGGTGTGGCTCGTGGACGGCGGCTGCCACTCCTGGTACGTCGACCCCCGCTCGGGCAAGTTGACGCTGATCTGGCCCGACTACGCCTACGACTTCCGCGCCCGCAACGGCCACTTCACCGGGGAGGGCTTCCTCTCCTCGGCGAGTGGGGAGCCCGAGCCCATGCCGGTGCGCGAGCCCGAGCGATCGGTCGCGCTGATCTGAGCCGGCCCGCCCCGGGGCAGGGGGTCGGGTGGGGCCGTCAGTAGACTGACCCCACCCGACCGTCGTCCTTCTGGAGGAGTCTGCGCATGCGCGTCCACATCGCCACCGACCACGCCGGCATGGAGCTGTCCGCCCACCTGGTGGAGCACCTCACCGCCGCTGGCTACGAGATGGTGGACCACGGACCCACCGAGTACGACGCGCAGGACGACTACCCGGGCTTCTGCATCAACGCCGCCCGCGCCGTCGTCGCCGACCGCGAGCAGGGACTGGACTCGCTCGGCATCGTGCTGGGCGGCTCCGGCAACGGCGAGCAGATCGCCGCCAACAAGGTGGCCGGCGTCCGAGCCGCCCTGGCCTGGAACCTGGACACGGCGCGGCTGGCCCGCGCGCACAACGACGCGAACGTCGTGGCCGTCGGCGGTCGACAGCACTCGCTCGAGGAGGCCACCGAGCTCATCGAGGCGTTCCTGGCCGAACCGTTCTCCCAGGACGAGCGCCACGTGCGCCGCATCGGGAAGATCGCGCACTACGAGACCACCGGAGAGGTGCTGATGTGAGTGCCTGAGGGCCACTCCGTCCACCGTCTCGCGCGCCAGTTCACCGACGTCTTCGGCGGCCGCCGGATCCGCGCCACGAGTCCGCAGGGCCGCTTCGCCGAGGGGGCCGCCCTGCTCGACGGCCAGGTCCTGAAGCGCGCCCGGGCCCACGGCAAGCACTTCTTCGCCGACGTCTCCGGCGGCCACGTGCTCCACGTCCACCTGGGCATGTACGGGGCGTGGACCTTCGGCGGGGATCAGGACTTCGCGGCCGCGTCCTCGATCGGCGCACCCCGCCGGATCGGCGAGCGGGAGGTCCACGACGACGGCGCCCCGGCCGCCGAGCCCGCTCGCGACGCCGACGGCTGGGTCCAGCCCCCGCC
>NZ_KV825010.1:0-14696 GCF_001816085.1 Micrococcus sp. HMSC31B01 | reverse complement strand
CCCGGTCCGCCAATCGGCGGGCCGGGCCCGACGGCCCCCCGGGCTCAGCGGCCCCACTCGGTGGGCGGGCCGGCGTTGAGCAGCAGGGTGAAGACGACGGCGACCACGGCGACCGCCAGGAGCGCGCTGACCACCGGATGGCGCAGCACCACGACGAGAAGCCGTTCGAGGGGCCCCCGCTCCCCCGGCGCGCGGTCCACGACCTGCCACCGCGACGCCGGCTCGCCGCGCCGCCGCTGGGCCCGCTCGAACGGGACCGTCATGAACGGGACGATCGTCGAACCGAGGCCGAGGAGTCCGCGGGCCACGGGCCACCGCCCGTCGATCCACACGGCGACCGTCACCACGAGGTAGCAGAGGAACACGAAGCCGTGGACGCCGCCGGCGATCGGCACCACCCGCTCCGTGACTCCGCCGTACTTGAGGCCCATGGCGATCAGCAGACCGGCCCAGGTGAACATCTCGGCCATCGCCGTGACGGCGAAGAGGCGGCGCGGGCCGGGCAGGCTCATCGCTCCAGCTCCCCGCCGCGGTTCGCGCGCCGGATGCGCCGGGCACGGTCGATCTCGGGACGGAAGGTCCGCAGCGCCCAGCGCACGGCCACGACGGCCACGGCGAGCACCACGATGAGGATGAGCAGTTCAGGCATGCTCCCCAGCCTAGCCGCCGCCGCCGCGCCGTCGTCGGACACGGCGACGCCCCCGCCTCCGGGGGACCCGGAGACGGGGGCGTCGCGCGTCAGCGGCTCAACGGAGCCACGAGACGGGATGCGTCAGATCACTTGGTGATCTTGGTGACGCGGCCGGAGCCCACGGTGCGGCCACCCTCGCGGATGGCAAAGCCGAGGCCCTCCTCCATGGCGATCGGCTGGATGAGCTCGACCGACATCTCGGTGGTGTCGCCGGGCATGACCATCTCGGTGCCCTCGGGCAGCGTGATGACGCCGGTGACGTCGGTGGTGCGGAAGTAGAACTGCGGGCGGTAGTTCGAGTAGAACGGGTTGTGACGGCCACCCTCGTCCTTGGACAGGATGTAGACGTTCGCCTCGAAGTTGGTGTGCGGGGTGATGGAGCCCGGCTCCACCACAACCTGGCCGCGCTCCACGTCGTCGCGCTTCAGGCCGCGCAGCAGCAGACCGCAGTTCTCGCCGGCCCAGGCCTCGTCGAGCTGCTTGTGGAACATCTCGATGCCGGTGACGGTGGTCTTCTGCACGTCGCGGATGCCGACGATCTCGACCTCGGAGTTGATCTTCAGGGTGCCGCGCTCGGCGCGACCGGTCACCACGGTGCCACGACCGGTGATGGTGAAGACGTCCTCGATCGGCATCAGGAACGGCTTGTCCTTGTCGCGGACCGGGTCCGGGATGAACTCGTCCACGGCCTCCATGAGGTCCTCGACGGACTTGACCCACTGGGGGTCGCCCTCGAGGGCCTTCAGACCGGAGGTGCGGATGACCGGGGCCTCGTCGCCGTCGAAGTCCTGGGAGGACAGCAGCTCGCGGACCTCCATCTCGACGAGCTCGAGGAGCTCCTCGTCCTCGACCATGTCCGACTTGTTCAGGGCCACGAGCAGGGCCGGCACGCCGACCTGGCGGGCCAGGAGCACGTGCTCACGGGTCTGGGCCATCGGGCCGTCGGTGGCGGCGACCACGAGGATCGCGCCGTCCATCTGAGCGGCGCCGGTGATCATGTTCTTGATGTAGTCGGCGTGACCGGGGGCGTCCACGTGGGCGTAGTGACGCTTCTCGGTCTGGTACTCCACGTGGGAGATGTTGATGGTGATGCCGCGCTGACGCTCCTCGGGGGCGGAGTCGATCGTCGCGAAGTCACGGGCCTCGTTCAGGTCCGGGTACTTGTCGTACAGGACCTTCGAGATGGCGGCGGTCAGCGTGGTCTTGCCGTGGTCAACGTGGCCGATGGTGCCGATGTTGACGTGCGGCTTCGTCCGCTCGAACTTTGCCTTTGCCACTAGTTCCTCCTAAGAACTGGTTCATCGTCAAGAAGACTGCTCAGCCGCCTGCGACGTGCTGACAACTTGACTGAGTCTACTCGGATGGTGCGGGGTTGGGGAAATCCCGGCCTCACGAGGGCCAGTCCGGTTCCAGGCCGTCGGGACCGCCGGAAGCGGACCGGACCTGACCCGTCCTGATCGCGGACCGCCGCGCCGGGAAGGGCGGTCCGGTCGCCCCGGGCCGGCCGCGGCTGCGGCGGCCGACCCGGGGCAGGTCGTTCAGAGCAGGTGACCTGCGGTCACTCGCCCTGGGACTTCTGGATGATCTCGTCCGCCACGGCCTTGGGGACCTCGGCGTAGGAGTGGAAGGTCATCGAGTACACCGCGCGGCCCTGCGTCTTGGAGCGCAGGTCGCCGATGTAGCCGAACATCTCCGACAGCGGCACGAGGGCGTTGACCACCTTCACGCCGGTGGCGTCCTCCATGGACTGGATCTGGCCGCGGCGGGAGTTCAGGTCGCCGATGACGTCGCCCATGAACTCCTCGGGGGTGCGGACCTCCACGGCCATCAGCGGCTCGAGGATGATCGGGTTGGCCTTGCGGACACCCTCCTTGAAGGCCTGGGAGCCGGCGATCTTGAACGCCATCTCCGAGGAGTCGACGTCGTGGTACGCGCCGTCGAGCAGGGTGGCCTTCACGCCGACCATCGGGTAGCCGGCCAGCACGCCGAACTGCATGGCGTCCTGGATGCCCGCGTCCACCGAGGGGATGTACTCGCGGGGCACGCGACCGCCGGTGACGGCGTTCTCGAACTCGTAGACCTCGCCCTCGGCGGTGTCCAGGGGCTCGAAGGACAGCTGCACCTTGGCGAACTGGCCGGAGCCGCCGGTCTGCTTCTTGTGCGTGTAGTCGACCTTGTCGACCTTGCGCTTGATGGTCTCGCGGTACGCGACCTGGGGCTTGCCCACGTTGGCCTCGACCTTGAACTCGCGCTTCATACGGTCCACGAACACGTCCAGGTGGAGCTCGCCCATGCCGCCGATCTCGGTCTGGCCGGTCTCCTCGTTGAGGTTCACGCGGAACGTGGGGTCCTCGGCGACGAGCTTCTGGATGGCGGTGGAGAGCTTCTCCTGGTCACCCTTGGTCTTCGGCTCGATGGCCACGGAGATCACGGGCTCCGGGAAGGTTATCGACTCGAGGATGATCGGGTTCGCGGGATCGCACAGGGTGTCGCCCGTGGTGGTGTCCTTGAGGCCGATCACGGCGTAGATGTGGCCGGCGACCACCTCGTCCACCGGGTTCTCCTTGTTGGCGTGCATCTGGAACAGCTTGCCGATGCGCTCCTTCTTGCCCTTGGTGGCGTTGA
This sequence comes from Micrococcus sp. HMSC31B01, assembly GCF_001816085.1. NCBI lineage: Bacteria > Bacillati > Actinomycetota > Actinomycetes > Micrococcales > Micrococcaceae > Micrococcus > Micrococcus sp. HMSC31B01. Next base: position 11,380 of record NZ_KV825010.1, on the reverse strand, counting down.
GGATCTGCGCACCGGACTCCAGGCGGCCGGAGTACACGCGGATGAAGGTCAGCGTGCCGAAGAAGGGGTGCGTGGCGATCTTGAAGGCGAGCGCCGAGAACGGGGCCTCCTTCGACGCCTCGCGCTCCAGCACCTCCTCCTCGTCGTTCACGGCGTGGCCCTTGACGGAGCCGGCGTCCAGCGGGTTCGGCAGGTAGGCGACCACGGCGTCCAGCATCGGCTGCACGCCACGGTTCTTGAACGCGGAGCCGCAGAACACCGGGTAGGCCTCGGCGTTCACGGTCAGCTGGCGCACGCCGGCCTGGATCTCCTCGACGGTGAGCTCCTCGCCCTCGAGGTACTTCTCCATGAGCTCCTCGGAGGTCTCGGCGACGGCCTCGACGAGCTCGTTGCGGTACTCCTCGGCCTTCTCCTGGAGCTCGGCGGGGATCTCGCGAGTCTCATAGGAGGCGCCCATGGTGACGTCGCCCTTGGCGTCGCCCGGCCACACGAAGGCCTTCATGGAGAGCAGGTCGACGACGCCCACGAAGTCGTTCTCGGCGCCGATCGGCAGCTGCATCACGAGCGGACGCGCGCCGAGGCGCTTCACGATGGTGTCGACGGTGAAGTAGAAGTCCGCACCCAGCTTGTCCATCTTGTTGACGAAGCAGATGCGCGGGACGTTGTACTTGTCCGCCTGGCGCCACACGGTCTCCGACTGGGGCTCCACGCCCTCCTTGCCGTCGAACACGGCGACGGCGCCGTCGAGCACGCGCAGCGAGCGCTCCACCTCGACCGTGAAGTCCACGTGGCCGGGGGTGTCGATGATGTTGATCTGGTGGTCGTTCCAGAAGCAGGTCACCGCGGCGGAGGTGATGGTGATGCCGCGCTCCTTCTCCTGCTCCATCCAGTCCGTCGTCGCGCCGCCGTCGTGGGTCTCGCCCAGCTTGTGGTTGACACCCGTGTAGAACAGGATGCGCTCGGTGGTGGTGGTCTTGCCGGCATCGATGTGGGCCATGATGCCGATGTTGCGGACCTTGTGCAGGTCGGTCAGCACGTCCTGTGCCACGGTGTCTCCCTTGGTCGGGTGGAATGGGGGGGCTCGTGAGGTGGATGCGGTGGGTGGCCCGTCCGAGAGGACGCACCTGCGGCCCGAGGCGCGGATCGCGCGCCCCGGGCCACACGGATCACCAGCGGTAGTGGGCGAAGGCCTTGTTGGCCTCGGCCATCTTGTGGGTGTCCTCGCGACGCTTCACGGCGCCGCCCAGGCCGTTCGAGGCGTCCAGGATCTCGTTCATCAGGCGCTCGGTCATGGTCTTCTCACGGCGGGCCTTGGAGAAGCCGACCAGCCAGCGCAGGGCCAGGGCCGTGGAGCGGCCCGGCTTGACCTCGACGGGCACCTGGTAGGTGGCGCCGCCGACGCGGCGGGAGCGCACCTCGAGGGCCGGCTTGATGTTGTCCATGGCCTTCTTGAGGGTGGCCACGGGATCGGCGCCGTTCTTGGCACGGGCGCCCTCGAGCGCGCCGTACACGATGCGCTCGGCGGTGGACTTCTTGCCGTCGACGAGCACCTTGTTGATCAGCTGCGTGACCAGCGGGGAGCCGTAGACGGGATCGACGACGAGGGGGCGCTTCGGCGCAGGACCCTTACGAGGCATTACTTCTTCTCCTTCTTGGCGCCGTAGCGGGAGCGGGCCTGGCCGCGGTTCTTCACGCCCTGGGTGTCGAGGGCGCCGCGCACGATCTTGTAGCGCACGCCGGGCAGGTCCTTCACACGACCGCCGCGGACGAGCACGATCGAGTGCTCCTGCAGGTTGTGGCCCTCGCCGGGGATGTAGGCCGTGACCTCGATGCCGCCGTTCAGGCGCACACGGGCGACCTTGCGCAGCGCCGAGTTCGGCTTCTTGGGCGTGGTGGTGTACACACGGGTGCACACGCCACGACGCATGGGGTTCCCCTGCAGGGCAGGGGCCTTCGTATTGACGACCTTGGGTGAGCGGCCCTTGCGGACCAGCTGCTGAATCGTAGGCACTCTTCAGCCTTCCTGTGTTTCGGTGATCGCTGACGTGATCGACCGGCGCCCGGGGCGCCGGCTGCTCGTTCCTCTGCTCTGCCTCTCCCTGTGGGGGCTCGCAACGAGCAGACGTCCGCAGGCGTGCAAAAGTGTGGCATCTGCCGCGCAATGACCCCGCGACCCGGACAGCGTCCAATTTGCCACACGAAAAACAATCCTTGACAGCATAGCACGCCCCGGCGCCCTCGACGAGCCGGCCCCGCACGGCCAAGGGGCCCGCCCCTCCCCCGCGTGAGCGGCGGAGCGGCGGGCCCCTGGGGGACACGGATCAGGCGCGGAAGTCGCCCCCGCGGCCGTAGTCGTCCAGCGAGACGGCGTGGAAGTCGTTCTCGCCGAGCGACTGGTCCAGGCCCGGGTAGTCGAAGTCCGCGAAGCCGGCCGGCGAGGCGAACAGGTTGGCCTTCGCCTCCTCCGTCGGCTCCACGACGGTCTTCGTGTAGCGGTCCAGGCCCGTGCCGGCCGGGATCAGCTTGCCGATGATCACGTTCTCCTTCAGGCCCAGCAGCGGGTCGGACTTGCCCTCCATGGCCGCCTGCGTCAGGACGCGGGTCGTCTCCTGGAAGGATGCGGCCGACAGCCACGAGTCCGTGGCCAGCGAGGCCTTCGTGATGCCCATCAGCTCGTCGCGGCCGGAGGCCGGCTGGCGGCCCTCGGCGACGGCGGCGCGGTTGGCGGCCACGAAGCGCGCCCGGTCCGTGAGCTCACCCGGCAGCAGGTCGGTGTCACCGGACTCGATGACGGTGATGCGACGCAGCATCTGCCGGACGATGACCTCCACGTGCTTGTCGTGGATGCCCACGCCCTGGGACTGGTACACGTTCTGCACCTCGTCCACGAGGAACCGCTGCGCGGCCCGCGGGCCGAGCACGCGCAGGACCTGCTTCGGGTCCACGGCGCCGGCCACGAGCTGCGTGCCCACCGGCACGTGCTCGCCGTCGGCCACGAGGATGCGCGCACGGCGCAGCACCGGGTAGGCGATCTCCTCGGAGCCGTCGTCCGGGGTGAGCAGCAGGCGCACGGACGCCTCGGTGTCCTCGATGGTCACGCGGCCGGCGACCTCGGAGATCGGGGCCACGCCCTTCGGGGTGCGGGCCTCGAAGAGCTCCTGGATGCGGGGCAGACCCTGCGTGATGTCGTCGGCCGAGGCCACACCGCCGGTGTGGAACGTGCGCATGGTGAGCTGGGTGCCCGGCTCACCGATCGACTGGGCCGCGATGATGCCGACGGCCTCGCCGATGTCCACCAGCTGGCCGGTGGCCATGGAGCGGCCGTAGCACTTCGCGCAGGTGCCCACGGCGGACTCACAGGTCAGGACCGAGCGGACCTTGATCTCCGTGATGCCGGCGGCCACCAGCTCGCCGATCAGCACGTCGCCCACGTCCGCACCGGCCGAGGCCAGCACCGTGCCGTCCTCGCCCGTGACGTCCTGGGCCAGCGTGCGGGCGAAGGCCGAGTTCTCGACCTGCTCGTGGGCCACCAGCTCGCCGTCGGCGTTCGGCGCGGCGATCGTCACGGACAGGCCGCGCTCGGTGCCGCAGTCGTCCTCGCGGACGATGACGTCCTGGGACACATCGACGAGACGACGGGTCAGGTAGCCCGAGTTCGCGGTCTTCAGCGCGGTGTCCGCGAGGCCCTTGCGGGCGCCGTGGGTGGCGGAGAAGTACTCGAGCACGGACAGGCCCTCGCGGTACGAGGACTTGATCGGACGCGGGATGATCTCACCCTTCGGGTTGGCCACGAGGCCGCGGATGCCCGCGATCTGGCGCACCTGGAGCCAGTTGCCTCGCGCACCGGAGGACACCATGCGGTTGATGGTGTTGAGCTCCGGCAGGCCGTCCTTCATGGCCGCGGCGACCTCGTCGGTGGCCTTGTTCCAGATGTCGATCAGCTCGGAGCGACGCTCGTCGTCCGCGATCAGGCCCTTGTCGTACTGCTGCTGCACGCGCTGGGCCTGCTCCTCGTAGCCCTCCATGATGGCGGCCTTGTCGAAGTCGGAGGTGATGTCCGAGATCGCCACGGTCACACCCGACCAGGTGCCCCAGTGGAAGCCGGCGTCCTTGAGGTTGTCCAGCGTCTGCGCGGTGACGACCATCGGGTAGCGCTCGGCCAGGTCGTTGACCAGCTGACCGAGGGTGCCCTTGGTCGCCTGCTTGTCCAGCCACGGGTAGTCGTCCGGCAGCAGCTCGTTGAACAGCACCTTGCCCAGGGTGGTCTCGATGAGGGCGATCTCGCCCTCGGACCAGCCCTCGGGGGCCGGCACGTCCGCCGACGGCACGAAGCCCTCGACGCCGATCCGTGCGGGCGCGTTCAGGTGCAGGTCGCCGCCGTCGAACGCCATGATGGCCTCGCCGACGGTCGCGTACAGGTTGCCCGCGCCGACCTCGTCCGGACGCACCGTGGTGAGGTGGTTTAGTCCGATGATCATGTCCTGGGCCGGCACGGCGACCGCGCGGCCGTCCGAGGGCTTCAGGATGTTGTGGCTCGAGAGCATGAGCAGGCGCGCCTCGGCCTGGGCCTCCGGCGACAGGGGCAGGTGGACCGCCATCTGGTCGCCGTCGAAGTCCGCGTTGAACGCGGAGCAGACCAGCGGGTGCAGCTGCAGGGCCTTGCCTTCCACGAGCTGCGGCTCGAAGGCCTGGATGCCCAGACGGTGCAGGGTGGGGGCGCGGTTCAGCAGGACCGGGTGCTCGGTGATGACCTCCTCGAGCACGTCCCAGACCTGCGGACGGAAGCGCTCCACCATGCGCTTGGCGGACTTGATGTTCTGCGCGTGGTTCAGGTCCACGAGACGCTTCATCACGAACGGCTTGAACAGCTCCAGCGCCATCTGCTTCGGCAGGCCGCACTGGTGCAGCTTGAGCTGGGGACCCACCACGATGACCGAGCGGCCCGAGTAGTCCACGCGCTTGCCGAGCAGGTTCTGACGGAACCGGCCCTGCTTGCCCTTGAGCATGTCGGAGAGCGACTTGAGCGGGCGGTTGCCCGGGCCGGTCACCGGCCGGCCGCGGCGGCCGTTGTCGAACAGCGAGTCCACGGCCTCCTGCAGCATGCGCTTCTCGTTGTTGACGATGATCTCGGGCGCGCCGAGGTCGAGCAGCCGCTTCAGGCGGTTGTTGCGGTTGATCACGCGACGGTACAGGTCGTTGAGGTCGGAGGTCGCGAAGCGGCCGCCGTCCAGCTGCACCATCGGACGCAGCTCCGGCGGGATCACCGGGACGGCGTCCAGGACCATGCCCTCGGGCGAGTTGTCCGTGGTCAGGAACGCGTTGACGACCTTCAGGCGCTTCAGGGCGCGGGTCTTGCGCTGGCCCTTGCCCGTCTTGATGGTCTCGCGCAGCATCTCGGACTCGGCCTCGAGGTCGAAGGTCTGCAGGCGACGCTGGATCGCCTCCGCGCCCATCGAGCCCTCGAAGTACTGGCCGTACTTGTCCCGCATGGCGCGGTACAGGCCCTCGTCGCCCTCGAGGTCGGCGACCTTGAGGTTCTTGAAGCGGTCCCAGACCTGCTCCTTGCGGTCCAGCTCCGCGTCCGCGCGCTTGCGGATCTGCGCCATGGTCTTGTCCGCGGCGTCGCGGGCCTTCTTCTTCTCGGCGGCCTTGGCGCCCTCGGACTCCAGCTTGGCCAGGTCCTTCTCGAGGTCGGCGGCCACCGCGGCGATGTCGGAGTCGCGCTGGTCGGCCAGGACACGGGTCTCCTGGTCGTACTCGGCCTGGAGGTTGGCCAGGTCACGGTGCCGGGCCTCCTCGTCCACCGAGGTGATCATGTAGGCCGCGAAGTAGATGACCTTCTCGAGGTCCTTCGGCGCCAGGTCCAGCAGGTAGCCCAGGCGCGAGGGCACGCCCTTGAAGTACCAGATGTGGGTGACCGGCGCGGCCAGCTCGATGTGGCCCATGCGGTCGCGGCGCACCTTCGAGCGGGTCACCTCGACGCCGCAGCGCTCGCAGATGATGCCCTTGAAGCGCACGCGCTTGTACTTGCCGCACGCGCACTCCCAGTCACGGGTGGGGCCGAAGATCTTCTCGCAGAAGAGTCCGTCCTTCTCCGGCTTCAGGGTGCGGTAGTTGATGGTCTCCGGCTTCTTGACCTCGCCGTAGGACCAGCGGCGGATGTCCTCCGCCGTGGCCAGGCCGATGCGCATCAGGCCGAAAGAGTTGTCAGTGGACATGCTGTTCACGCTCATGCTCCGGTGAACTCCCTTGGTTCAGTGGTTCTCAGGTGACGTCTTGTGGATGCGGGATCGGGCCCGGCTCAGACTTCCTCCACCGAGCTGGGCTCGGCGTGGGAGAGGTCGATGCCCAGCTCCTCGGCGGCGCGGTAGACCTCGTCCTCCGCGTCGCGCATCTCGATGGCCTGGCCGTCGGCGGAGAGGACCTCCACGTTCAGGCAGAGGGACTGCATCTCCTTGATGAGCACCTTGAAGGACTCGGGAACACCCGGCTCCGGGATGTTCTCGCCCTTGACGATGGCCTCGTAGACCTTCACGCGGCCGTGGATGTCGTCCGACTTGATGGTCAGCAGCTCCTGGAGGGTGAACGCCGCGCCGTACGCCTCGAGCGCCCACACCTCCATCTCGCCGAAGCGCTGGCCGCCGAACTGGGCCTTACCGCCCAGCGGCTGCTGCGTGATCATCGAGTACGGGCCCGTGGAACGGGCGTGGATCTTGTCGTCCACCAGGTGGTGCAACTTGAGCATGTACATGTAGCCCACGGACACCGGGTCCGGGAACGGCTCGCCGGTGCGGCCGTCGAACAGCTGCGCCTTGCCGCTGTCGCTCATGAGACGGTCGCCGTCGCGGGTCACGTTCACGTGGCCGAGCAGGCCCGTGATCTCGTACGCCTCGGCGCCGTCGAACACCGGGGTGGCCACGTTGACCGGACCGGACTGCCGCGGGAAGTTCGGCAGGTCCTTGATCCACTCCGGCTCGCCCTGGATGTCCCAGCCGCGCGAGGCGGCCCAGCCCAGGTGCAGCTCCATGACCTGGCCGAGGTTCATGCGGCCGGGGACGCCGAGCGGGTTCAGCACGATGTCCACCGGGGTGCCGTCCGCCAGGAACGGCATGTCCTCGAGCGGCAGGATCTTCGAGATGACGCCCTTGTTGCCGTGGCGGCCGGCCATCTTGTCGCCGTCGGTGATCTTGCGCTTCTGCGCCACGTAGACGCGCACCAGCTGGTTCACGCCCGGGGGCAGGTCGTCGTCCTCGTCGCGGTCGAAGATGCGCACGCCGATGACGGTGCCGGACTCGCCGTGCGGCACCTTCAGGGACGTGTCGCGGACCTCGCGGGACTTCTCGCCGAAGATCGCGCGCAGCAGGCGCTCCTCCGGGGTCAGCTCGGTCTCGCCCTTCGGGGTCACGCGGCCGACCAGGATGTCACCGGCCTCCACCTCGGCGCCGATGTGGATGATGCCGCGCTCGTCGAGCTGCGACAGCACCTCCTCGGACACGTTGGGGATGTCGCGCGTGATCTCCTCGGCGCCCAGCTTGGTGTCGCGGGCGTCGACCTCGTGCTCCTCGATGTGGATCGAGGTGAGGACGTCCTCCGAGACCATGCGCTGGGACAGGATGATCGCGTCCTCGTAGTTCAGGCCCTCCCAGGGCATGAACGCGACGAGGAGGTTCTTGCCGAGCGCGAGCTCGCCGTTGTCCGTGGCGGGACCGTCGGCGATGATGCTCAGCGGCTCCACCCGCTCGCCCTCGGACACGCGCACGCGCTGGTTGTAGGCGTTGCCCTGGTTCGAGCGGGCGAACTTCATGATCGGGTAGTGCGTGGTGGTGCCGTCGTCGTTCATGACGGTCACCAGGTCCGCGGCCACCTCGGTCACGACGCCGCCCTGGGTGGCCGTCACGGAGTCGCCCGCGTCCACGGCCACGTACTTCTCCATGCCGGTGCCCACGTAGGGGGCCTCGGAGCGGAGCAGCGGCACGGCCTGACGCTGCATGTTCGCGCCCATGAGCGCGCGGTTGGCGTCGTCGTGCTCGAGGAACGGGATCAGGGCGGTGGCCGCCGACACCATCTGGCGCGGGGACACGTCCATGTAGTCGATCTCGTCCACGGTCGAGAGCACGGGCTCGCCGTCGCCGCCGCGCTGGCGGCAGAGCACGAACTCCTCCTCGAACCGGCCGTCCTCATCCACCGGGGCGTTCGCCTGGGCGATCTGGAAGGCCAGCTCGTCGTCGGCGGTCAGGTAGTCCACGGTGTCCGTGACCCGGCCGTCGACCACGCGGCGGTACGGGGTCTCGATGAAGCCGAAGGAGTTGATCCGGCCGAAGGTCGCCAGCGAGCCGATGAGGCCGATGTTCGGGCCTTCCGGGGTCTCGATGGGGCACATGCGGCCGTAGTGCGACGGGTGGACGTCACGGACCTCCATGCCGGCACGGTCGCGGGACAGGCCGCCCGGGCCGAGCGCGGACAGGCGACGCTTGTGCGTCAGGCCGGCCAGCGGGTTGTTCTGGTCCATGAACTGGGACAGCTGCGAGGTGCCGAAGAACTCCTTGATCGCCGCCACCACGGGGCGGATGTTGATCAGGGTCTGCGGGGTGATCGCCTCGACGTCCTGGGTGGTCATGCGCTCGCGCACGACGCGCTCCATGCGGGACAGGCCGGTGCGGATCTGGTTCTCGATCAGCTCGCCCACCGCACGGATGCGACGGTTGCCGAAGTGGTCGATGTCGTCGATCTCCACGCGCACATCCACCGGCTCGCCGTCGCGCGTGCCCTTGATGACGGTCTCGCCGGCGTGCAGCGCGGCGATGAAGTGCACCATCTGGACGATGTCGTCCTCGGTGAGCACAGACGCGTTGGGGTCGCCGAGGTGCACGTCCACGCCGAGCTTGCGGTTGAGCTTGTAGCGGCCCACCTTGGCGAGGTCGTAGCGCTTCGGGGTGAAGTACAGGTTGTTCAGCAGCGTCTGCGCGGCGTCGACGGCGGCCGGCTCGCCCGGGCGCAGCTTGCGGTAGATGTCGAGCAGGGCCTCGTCCTGGTCCGCGGTGCCGTCCTTCTCGAGGGTGGCGCGGATGGAGTCGTAGTGGCCGAACTCCTCCAGGATGCGGGACTCGGTCCAGCCCATGGCCTTGAGCAGCACCGTCACGGGCTGCTTGCGCTTGCGGTCGAGGCGGACGCCGACCTGGTCACGCTTGTCCACCTCGAGCTCGAACCAGGCGCCGCGCGAGGGGATGATCTTCGCGGAGAAGATCTCCTTGTCCGAGGTCTTGTCCGGGGTGCGCTCGAAGTAGGCGCCCGGGGAGCGGACCAGCTGGGAGACGACGACGCGCTCGGTGCCGTTGATGATGAACGTGCCGTTGCGGGTCATCAGCGGGAAGTCGCCCATGAAGACGGTCTGCTGCTTGATCTCGCCGGTCGTGTTGTTCATGAACTCGGCCTTGACGTACAGCGGGGCGGAGAAGGTCGCGTCGCGATCCTTGCACTCCTCCTCCGTCATCTTGGCGTCGGCGAACTCCGGCTCGGCGAAGGACAGGGACATGGTGCCCTGGAAGTCCTCGATCGGGGAGATCTCCTCGAAGATGTCCGTCAGTCCCGAGGTGACGGGCACGGAGTGGTCGTCGGCGGCCAGGGCGGCGTCCACGCGCGCAGCCCACCGCTCATTGCCGATCAGGCGGTCGAACGACTCGGTCTGCAGCGCCAGCAGGTCCGGCACGTCCAGCGGCTCGGAGATCTTGGCGAAGGAGACGCGTCCGGCGGAGGCGCCGGATCGCGGGGAGACGGTAGCGGTTTCGTTGGAGGTGCTCGAGGCGACCACGTAGGATCCTTCCACAGGCCTTCTGGGTTCCGTTCGCTCCCCTGCCGCGAGACGGCGGCGCCGGCCCACCGCTATATGAAGGCCGTGCGGAACCGTGCGGGCCACGGCGGGACGCGGGGTCCTGCGGGCGGCACGGAACAGGGGAGATGCAAAGATCCATCCTATCCCCGCCCGTCTCCCCTGTCCAGCCGCGGGTGCGTGACCTGGGACGCCACGAGGCCCCCGGTCCGCAGTGCGGATCCGGGGGCCTCGTGAGGAAGCGTGATGCGGCTCAGGCCGCGATCATCACTTGAGGGTGACGGTGGCGCCGGCGCCCTCGAGCTGCTCCTTGGCCTTCTCGGCGGTCTCCTTGTTGACGCCCTCGAGGATGGGCTTGGGAGCGCCGTCCACCAGGTCCTTGGCCTCCTTCAGGCCGAGGGAGGTGAGGGCGCGCACCTCCTTGATGACGCCGATCTTCTTGTCGCCGGCGGCCTCGAGGACGACGTCGAACTCGTCCTTCTCCTCGGCGGCGGCGGCCTCGGCACCACCGGCGGCACCGCCGGCGGCGGCCACGGCCACGGGGGCGGCGGCGGTGACGTCGAACTTCTCCTCGAACGCCTTGATGAACTCGGACAGCTCGATGAGGGTCAGCTCCTCGAACGCGGCGAGCAGCTCTTCGGTGGTCAGCTTGGCCATGATGGCTCCTTTACGGGTACGTCTTGACTACGTGTGAAGTGGTGGGCCGTGCAGCCCGGGGCGGACTGCTCAGGCAGCCTCGCCCTGCGCGGCGCGCAGCGCCTCGACCGTGCGGACGGTCTTGGACAGCGGCGCCTGGAACAGGGCGGCAGCCTTGGACATGCTGCCCTTCATCGCGCCGGCGAACTTGGCCAGCAGCACCTCGCGGGACTCGAGGTCCGCGAGCTTCTTGATGCCGGCCTCGTCCAGGGGCTGGCCATCCATGTAGCCGCCCTTGAGCACGAGCTCCTCGTGATCCTTGGCAAAGTCACGCAGGGCCTTCGCGACGTTGACCGGGTCTCCGGTCACGAACGCGATCGCGGTGGGCCCGGACAGGTGAGCCTCGAGGCCCTCCAGACCGGCGTCCTTGGCCGCGATCTCGGCCAGCGTGTTCTTCGCCACGGCGTAGGTCGCGTCCTGACGGATGGAGTCACGCAGCTGCTTGAGCTCCGTCACCGTCAGGCCACGGTATTCCGTCAGAACAGCGGCGCTGGACTCACGGAACAGGTCCGTGAGCTCAGCCACCGCCGACTCCTTCGCGGACGTCGCCATGGCACTCCTCTCGATGATGCGTGGGAACCGCCACCCCGAGACGAGAAAACGCCCCGTGCAGATGCACGGGGCGCAGCAGGAGCATCGACGCGGCCGGACCCGGAGGGTCGACGTGCGGATGCGAGCGTGGCTCACGTTCACCTGCGCGGGCCGTCTCCGTCAGGGAGATCCTTCGGTGGGCTCTGCCCGGAGGCAGGGCACCACGACCGGCGGTCTTCGGTAGGCACCAGCGTACACGTCCGGGGCGGGCCCGCAAAATCGACCCGGGACGACGCCGGCCGGTCGTCCCCGCTGCGGGGACGACCG
>NZ_KV825009.1:0-11767 GCF_001816085.1 Micrococcus sp. HMSC31B01 | reverse complement strand
GCCGCGCCGCCGTCGCACGGGCCGACGCCCGCCGGGCGTCGTCGACTGCCCCGCCTGGGCTCCGTCCTGCGGCGGCGCCGACCCTTCCTCGAGGAGGACCGGGTGGACCCCGAGTCGGTCCCCGTCGACGGCGCCGAGGATCCGGCGGTCGCGGCCGTGGCTCTCGAGTCCCCCGTGCTGACCGGCTTCCTGCTCGCGGTGGGCGTGGCCCTGGCCATCGGCGTCGTCTCGGTGCTGCGCACGAACGGACAGCTCATCGTGTGGATCGCCGCGGCCCTGTTCATCGCCCTGGGCCTGGATCCGCTGGTGCGCCGGGTCGAGTCCTGGGGCGCGCCCCGGTGGGTCGGCGTGCTCACGGCCGCGCTCGGCCTGGCCGCCGTGGCCGGGGCGTTCGTCGCCCTCCTGGTCCCCACGGTGATCGAGCAGTCCACGCAGCTGGTCCAGGACCTGCCGGCCATCATCGACGGGGTGATGACCGCCGAGTGGTTCGTGCAGCTCGACGAGGAGTTCCACCTCCAGGAGGCCGTTCGCGCCCAGACCGAGCGCCTCGCCGCCGACGGCGTCGCCGTCACCGACCTGTTCGGCGGGCTCCTCGGCTTCGGCCAGACCGTGCTGAACGCCGTCTTCTCGGTGCTCGTGGTGGTCGTGCTGACGCTGTACTTCCTCTCCTCCCTGCCGCACATGAAGTACTGGGCCTACCGGCTCGCACCGCGTTCGCGCCGGCCCCGGATCGAGGCGCTGTCCGAGCAGATCACCTCCTCGGTCGGCCACTACGTGATGGGCCAGTCCTTCGTGGCCGCCCTCAACGGCGCGGTGGCGTTCACGGCGCTGGCCATCGCCGGCGCCCCCTTCGCCGTCCTGCTCGCCGCGATCGCCGCCTTCATGGCGTTCATCCCGCTGGTGGGCGCCGCGATCGGCGGCACGCTGCTGACCCTCGTGAGCCTGCTGACCTCGTGGCAGACCGCCGCCGTGTTCGCGGCCATCTACTTCGTCTACCTGCAGATCGAGGCCTACGTCATCTCGCCACGCGTCATGGCACGCGCGGTGTCCGTGCCGGCGGCCGTGGCCGTGATCGCGGTGATCGCCGGAGGCGCGCTGCTCGGCGTCCTCGGCGCCCTCATGGCGATCCCGCTCGCCGCCGCGCTGCTGCTGCTGGTCCGCGAGGTCTTCATCCCCCGCCAGGACGCCCGGTAGGCCCACGACGGCGGCGCGGCCCGGACCGTCGCGGTCAGCGGCCCGGGCGGGTGCGCCAGCACACCGGGTGCCAGTGCCGCCGGTCCGCCCCCGCGTCCTCGTCCCCCATGATCCAGTCCGCGCGCCAGGCCACGAGGTGCGCCTGGCCCTGCCGGATCACCCGACCGCAGCCAGGGCACATGTAGTCCTTCACCGCGCGCCACGCGGGGATCTGCCGGACGTGCCATCCGCCGTCGGACCCGGACTGGCGCGAGTAGCCCGCGTCCAGGCCGAGGAGCTCCTCGAGCGGGTCGGACCGCCCCGGCGACGGCCGGGACCGCCGGGAGACGCCGGAGGCCCCGCGCTCGCTCCGCCGAGGCGCGGACGAGCGGCGGGGACGGTTCGAACGGGGCATGTCCCCATGCTGACACACGAGCGGGTGGGCACGGTCCGCCTAGGATGGACCGGTGCGACTCGTCATTGCCCGCTGCTCCGTGACCTATGAGGGCCGCCTGAACGCCCACCTGCCCACCGCCACCCGCCTGCTCATGGTGAAGGCGGACGGCTCGGTGCTGGTGCACTCCGACGGCGGTTCCTACAAGCCCCTCAACTGGATGTCGCCGCCCGCGACCCTGCACGTGGAGGAGCCCTCCCCCGATCAGGCCGACCAGGGGGTGACGCAGGTCTGGCGCGTACAGGCCAAGAAGTCCGACGACCGACTCATCGTGCTCATCGAGGAGGTCCTGGCGGACGACTCCCACGAGCTCGGCGTGGACCCCGGCCTCGTCAAGGACGGCGTGGAGGCGGATCTGCAGCGTCTGCTGGCCGAGCAGATCAGCCTGCTCGGCGACGGCCACACCCTCGTGCGCCGCGAGTACATGACGGCGATCGGCCCCGTCGACATCCTGGCCCGCGACGCCGACGGCGGCACCGTGGCGGTCGAGCTCAAGCGCCGCGGGGACATCGACGGGGTCGAGCAGCTCACCCGCTACCTCGAGCTGATGAACCGGGACCCGCTCCTGGCGCCCGTGCGCGGCGTGTTCGCGGCCCAGCAGATCAAGCCCCAGGCCCGCACCCTCGCCGAGGACCGCGGCATCCGCTGCGTCACCCTCGACTACGACGCGATGCGCGGCGTGGACGACGCCGAGTCCCGCCTGTTCTGAGGCGCCGGGCGGGCTCAGCGACGCCAGAAGGACGACGCCGCGGACGGCCCCGCCTCGCTCCAGGCGCGCAGGGCGCCGGCGTCGTCGGGGTCGACGACGACGCGCACCGGACGTGCGCCGGCGCTCAGCTCCAGGACGGCCCGGCCGGCCTCGTCCGCCGGGAGGCGGTCGATCTGCAGGCGGCTCCGGTCCGCGCTCCAGCGCTCCCGCGAGAGGCGCCAGCCCCCGGTGAGGCGCAGGCGGGACTCGTCGTAGACGCCGATCACGCGCTCACGCCCCGGGCCCTCCCGCTCCAGGACCGCCGGGAAGGCGGCCGTGACACGGGCGAGGGCCCGGCGCCGCATCACCAGGGCGAGTGCCGACAGCACGATGACTGCCACCACGGTCGCCGAGGCGATGAGCACCGGGCCCTCCACCGTCAGGTCCTGCCGCGCCGCGTCAGGCCGCCGCGGCGTCGCCCAGCCGGGCGGACGTCGCGGCGATCACGACACGGTCGTGGTCCACGGAGAAGAAGCCGCCGCGGGCCTGCGCGGTCACGGTGCCGCCGTCCGTGGTCCGCACCACGACCTCGCCGTCGCCGAGGACGGCCAGCATCGGGGTGTGGCCCGGGAGGATGCCGATCTCACCGTTGACGGTGCGCGCCGACACGGCCGACGCGGCGCCCGACCAGATGGACCGCTCCTCGGAGACGATCTCGACGTTGAGCTCAGCCATGATCGATCAGCCCTCGGCCTGGATCTTGGCCCACTCGCGCTCGACGTCGTCCAGGCCGCCCACGTTGTAGAAGGCCTGCTCCGCGACGTGGTCCAGGTCGCCGTCGGCGATGGCCTTGAAGCCCTCGACGGTGTCCTTGACCGGCACGGTGGAGCCCTCGACGCCGGTGAACTGCTTGGCGGTGTAGGTGTTCTGCGAGAGGAACTGCTCGATCTTGCGGGCGCGGCCCACGGTGATCTTGTCCTCCTCGGAGAGCTCGTCCACACCGAGGATCGCGATGATGTCCTGCAGCTCCTTGTTCTTCTGCAGGATCTGCTTCACGCGGATGGCCACGTCGTAGTGGTCCTGGCCCACGTACTGCGGGTCGAGAATGCGCGAGGTCGAGGCCAGCGGGTCCACGGCCGGGTACAGGCCACGGGACGCGAGGTCACGGGTCAGGTTGGTGGTCGCGTCCAGGTGCGCGAACACGTTGGCCGGGGCCGGGTCGGTGTAGTCGTCCGCGGGGACGTACACGGCCTGCATCGAGGTGATGGAGTGGCCGCGGGTCGAGGTGATGCGCTCCTGGAGCACACCCATCTCGTCCGCCAGGTTCGGCTGGTAGCCCACGGCGGAGGGCATGCGGCCCAGCAGCGTGGAGACCTCGGAACCGGCCTGCGAGAAGCGGAAGATGTTGTCGATGAACAGCAGCACGTCCTGGTTCTGCACATCGCGGAAGTACTCCGCCATGGTCAGCGCGGACAGGGCCACGCGCAGACGCGTGCCCGGCGGCTCGTCCATCTGGCCGAACACGAGGGCGGTGTCCTTGAGGACGTCCGCCTCCTCCATCTCGACCCAGAGGTCGTTGCCCTCACGGGTGCGCTCGCCGACGCCGGCGAACACGGAGGTGCCGCCGAAGTTGCGGGCCACACGGGTGATCATCTCCTGGATGAGCACGGTCTTGCCCACGCCGGCGCCGCCGAACAGGCCGATCTTGCCGCCCTTGATGTAGGGGGTCAGCAGGTCGATGACCTTGATGCCGGTCTCCAGCATCTCGGTGGAGCCCTCGAGGGACGCGAAGTTCGGGGCCGGGCGGTGGATCGGCCAGCGGTCCTCGGCCTGCAGCTGCGAGGTCGGCATGTCCAGGGTCTCGCCGAGCACGTTGAAGATGTGGCCCTTCACGGCGTCACCGACCGGCACCGAGATGGGGGCACCGGTGTCCACGACGTCGGTGCCGCGCACCAGGCCGTCGGTGGACTGCAGGGAGATGGCGCGGACCATGTTGTCGCCGAGGTGCTGGGCGACCTCGAAGGTGACCGTGCGGCGCTGGCCGTTGAGGTCGATCTCGGTGGTCAGCGCGTTGTAGATCTCCGGCATCGCGTTGGCCGGGAACTCGGCGTCGATCACGGGGCCGATGACGCGGGACACGCGTCCGGTGGCACCGCCGGTGGGGGTCCCGGTGCCCTGGTCAGTGATGGTGGCAGTCATCTCTCTCACTTCTATCGTGTGTGGATGGCGAGTCTGGTGAGTCCCGAACGGGCTCAGGAGTTGTTGAGCGCGTCCGCGCCCGCGATGAGCTCGGTGAGCTCCTGGGTGATCTCGGCCTGACGGGCGTTGTTCATCAGGAGGGTGTAGTCCTTGATGAGGCTCGTGGCGTTGTCGCCCGCCGACTTCATGGCGCGCTGACGGTTGGCGAGCTCCGAGGCCGCCGACTGCAGCATCGCGTTGAAGATGCGCGACTCGATGTACTTGGGCAGCAGCGCGTCGAGGACCTCCTCCGCGTCCGGCTCGTACTCGTAGAGCGGCAGCACGTCCTCGGCGGTGGCGGCCTCCTCCTCGACGACCTCGAGGGGCAGCAGGCGCACCACGTGGGGGTTCTGCTTCACGAGCGAGACGAACTCGGTGAACACGACGTGGATCTCGTCCACGCCGCCGTCCGCCGTGTCCGTGAGGAACGCGTCCACGAGCACCTCGCCGATCTCGGCGGCGCGCTCGGCGACGGGGGCGTCCGTCTGACCGGTCCACAGCTTCTTGTAGCCGCGGCCGCGGAAGTCGAAGTACGTCTGCGCCTTGCGGCCGACGACGTACACGTCCACGTCCTTGCCCTCCTCGCCGAGGCGGGAGAGGAGCTGCTCGGCCTTGCGCAGCACGTTCGCGGAGTACGCGCCGGCGAGGCCGCGGTCCGAGGACATGATGAGCACGGCCGCCCGGGTCGGGTTCTCGGGCTCCGTGGTGAGGACATGATCGATGTCGTGCTGGCTCGACACGGCCGAGACGGCGCGGGTGATCGCGTTCGCGTAGGGCAGCGACGCGCTGACGCGCTCACGTGCCTTGGTGATGCGAGACGTGGCGATCAGCTCCATCGCCTTGAAGATCTTCTTCATCGACGACGTCGACGCGATCTTCTGACGGTAGACCCGGATCTGGGCTCCCATGGTGGTCCTTTCCCTGGCGGGAGGGCGGCCCGGCGTCGTCCCCGTGGGGTCCGACGCCGGACCGCTCCCTCACCGACCGGCGGTCAGCGCTTCTGCTTGGTGATCTGCTCCTGCGCGACCTGGTCCTGCTCGATCGCGCGGTGCTCCTCGTGGCCGGCCTGCACGCCGCCGTCCTCGGAGGACTGGAAGCCCTTGGAGAACTCGGCGACGGCCGACTCGAGCGCGGACACGGTGCCGTCCTCGAGCTTGCCGGTGGAGGCGATGTCGGTCAGGACGGAGGTGTGGCGACGCAGGTGGTCGATGAACTCGCGCTCGAAGCGCAGCACGTCCTGCACCGGCACCTCGTCGAGGTGGCCCTTGGAGCCGGCCCAGATGGACACGACCTGCTCCTCGACCGGGTAGGGCGAGTACTGCGGCTGCTTGAGCAGCTCCATGAGGCGCTCACCGCGGGCGAGCTGGCGGCGGGTGGCCGGGTCCAGGTCCGAGGCGAACATGGAGAACGCCTGCTGGTCGCGGTACTGCGCCAGGTCCAGCTTCAACGTGCCGGAGACCTTCTTCATGGCCTTGACCTGGGCGGCGCCGCCCACGCGGGACACCGAGATGCCCACGTCCACGGCGGGACGCTGGTTGGCGTTGAACAGGTCCGACTGCAGGAAGATCTGGCCGTCGGTGATGGAGATGACGTTGGTCGGGATGTAGGCCGAGACGTCGTTCGCCTTGGTCTCGATGATCGGCAGGCCGGTCATCGAGCCCGCGCCCATCTCGTCCGAGAGCTTGGCGCAGCGCTCGAGGAGCCGGGAGTGCAGGTAGAAGACGTCGCCCGGGTAGGCCTCGCGGCCCGGCGGGCGGCGCAGCAGCAGGGAGACGGCACGGTAGGCCTCGGCCTGCTTCGACAGGTCGTCGAAGATGATCAGCACGTGCTTGCCGCCGTACATCCAGTGCTGGCCGATGGCCGAGCCGGCGTAGGGGGCGAGGTACTTGAAGCCGGCCGGGTCGGACGCCGGGGAGGCCACGATGGTGGTGTACTCCAGGGCGCCGTGCTCCTCCAGCGTGGCGCGGACGCCGGCGATGGTGGAGGCCTTCTGGCCCACGGCCACGTAGACGCAGCGGACCTGCTTCTCGACGTCGCCCGACTCCCAGTTGGCCTTCTGGTTGAGGATCGTGTCGACGGCGATCGCGGTCTTGCCGGTCTGGCGGTCACCGATGATCAGCTGACGCTGGCCACGGCCGATCGGGATCATGGCGTCGATGGCCTTCATGCCGGTCTGCAGCGGCTCGTGGACCGACTTGCGCTCGGTCACGGTCGGCGCCTGCAGCTCGAGGGCACGGCGGCCCTCGGCCTCGATCGGGCCCAGGTCGTCGATGGGCTGGCCCAGCGGGTCCACCACGCGGCCCAGGAAGGCGTCGCCCACCGGGACGGAGAGGATCTCGCCGGTGCGCTGCACCTCCATGCCCTCGCGGATCTCCTGGAACTCGCCGAGGACGACGACACCGATCTCGCGGGTGTCGAGGTTCTGGGCCAGGCCCTGGATGCCGTTCTCGAAGCGCAGCAGCTCGTTCGCCATGACGGAGGGCAGACCCTCCACACGAGCGATGCCGTCCGCCGCGGAGATGACACGGCCGACCTCGGTGCGATCGGTGCCCGACGGTTCGTACGATGCCGCGAAATCGTTCAAGGCATTGCGGACATCGTCAGCGTTGATGGTCAATTCGGCCATCTGCAGTCCCTGCTCTCTGTGCTTGGTGATCATCGACGTGACGATGATGCTTACGTTCGTGGGTGTTCCGGATGCGGGCGGGAGCCGGCGTCAGCCGGCCATCCGCCGCTGGAGGTCGTGGAGGCGCGAGGCCATGGACCCGTCGACGACGTCGTCGCCGACCTGGACGCGGACGCCGCCCACCACGTGGGGGTCCACCGTCACGTCCATGACGAGATCGCGGCCGAAGGCGCGGCGCAGGCCCAGGGCCAGCCGCTCCTGCTGCTCGGCCTCGAGCGGCCGGGCCACGGTCACCTCGGCGATCCACTGGCGCTGCCGCTCGGCGACGACGTCCGCGGCCTTGCGGATAGCGGCGGACGGCTTCAGGCCGCGCGGGGCCGAGACGGCGCGCTCGACCAGCAGTCGGCCGGCCGGACTGGCCGACGCGCCCAGGAGACGACCGGCCAGAGCGGCCCGTGCCTCGAGGGGTGCGTGCTGATCGGTGAGCGCCCGCTGCACCTCGTGCGAGTCCTCCACCGTGCGGTTGAAGGCCAACAGCTCGCCCAAGAGGGCGGCCAGGCCCGCGTGTCCGCCGCGTGCGGCCTCCGCGGCGGCCGCGTGCACAGCCACCGTCTCGAGGGCGTCCCCGAGATCGCGCTCCGCCGACCAGCGGCGGCCGGCCAGGTCCTTGAGGACCTGCAGTGCACCGGGGGTCACCCGGGCGCCGAACAGCGAGTCGACGAGGCCGTGACGGCGCTCGGTGGTCCAGGCGGGGTCGGTCAGGGCGCGGCGCAGGGCGCCGTGCTCGTCCACCACGTCCAGCGCGCCGAACAGCTCGCGTGCCAGGGCCACGCCGCCCTCGTCCAGCACCGGACCGACGGCCTCCAGGGAGGCGGCCAGGGAGTCCCTCGATGCGCCCGTCATCATTCGGCGACACCTGCGCTCTGGTGACGGTCCAGGTCAGCCAGGAAGCGGTCGACCACGCGCTGCGAGCGGGCGTCGTCCTCGAGGGACTCGCCCACGATCTTGCTGGCCAGGGTCGTGGCCAGCGAACCGACCTCGCCCTTGAGCTGCGCGGCGGCCTGCTGACGCTCGGCGGCGATCTGCGCCTGCGCCTGCTCGGAGATGCGCGTCGCCTCGGCGGTCGCGCGCTCGCGCGCCTCGGCCACGATCTCGGCGGCCTCGGTGCGGGCATCCTCGCGGATGCGGTTCGCCTCGGTGCGGGCGTCCGCCAGCTGCGACTCGTAGTCCGCCATCATCGCGTTCGCCTCGGCCTGGGCCTTCTCAGCCTTGGCCAGACCGCCCTCGATCGCCTCGACACGGTCCTGGTAGGACTTCTCGAGGGTCGGGACGATGAACTTGATGACGATGAACATGAGCAGGGCGAAGCCCACCACGACGACGAGGATCTCCCACGGGTTGGGGATCAGGGGGTTGGCCCCCTCAGCCGCCGCGAGGATCAGTCCGTTGCTGATCATGTTTCAACCATCCTTCGGTCAAGAGTCCTGTGGAGATGGAGCACCGACGGTCTCACCGTGCGGGCGCTCCGTGGACGCGGCGCGTCAGGCGCCGATGACGAAGGCGAAGACGAGGCCCAGGATGGCGAGGGCCTCGGCGAGCGCGAAGCCCAGGAGGGCGATCGGCTGCAGGATGCGCTGGGCCTCCGGCTGACGGGCGACGCCGTTGATGTAGGCGGCGAAGATCAGGCCCACGCCGATGGCGGAGCCGATGGCGGCGAGGCCGTAGCCGATCATGTTGAGCGAACCGTGCAGTTCCATGGTGTTCCTTTCACGAGGCCGAGGTGTCCGGCCGGGTTGTGGAGGGTCGGCCTCCCGGGTGGTCCTCCTGCGGAGGGCCGGGAAGACTGGTGGCGGGCTCTCCCGCCGTACCGCAGCCGCCTGGGTCGTGCCCGAGGCGGCCCCGGAAGATCAGTGGTCGTTCGCGTCGATCGCGCCCTGGATGTAGATCGCGGTCAGCAGCGTGAAGACGAAGGCCTGCAGGTACATGATCAGCAGCTCGAGGAAGTACAGGGCCACCGAGCCGAGGATGACCAGGATGCCGGTGCCCTGCAGGGCCAGGCTGCCGGTCTGCGTGATCAGGTAGGCGGCGCCGGCGCCGGCGAGCATCACGATCATGTGGCCGGAGAGCATGGTGGCCATCAGACGCAGGGAGTGGGTCAGCGGGCGCACGATGAAGTTGGAGATGATCTCCAGCGGCACGAGCAGCGGCAGGATCCAACCGGGCACACCGGAGGGCACGACGGCCAGCTTCAGGTAGCGCACGCCGTGGCGCTTGATGCCGACGCCGATCCAGATCGCGTAGACGATGAGGGCCAGGCCGTAGGCGGCGCCCGCGTGGGAGAAGGTCGGCAGCTGCAGCACCGGGATGGCGCCGAACAGGTTGTTCAGCAGCACGAAGAAGAAGATGGCGAAGAGCAGCGGGACCCACTGCTTGAAGTTCTTCTCGCCCAGGATGTCCTTCGCAATGTCGTTCCGGACGAAGGAGTAGCCGGACTCGGCGAGCCACTGGGCCTTGCCGGGCACGAGCCGGGGACGGCGCATGGCCCACGCGAAGAAGGCGGTGATGAGCACCACGGAGAGCAGGACGAGCAGCATCTGCTTGCCGAAGCCGGTGCCGTACTCCGCACCCCAGGGGAAGATCTCCGGGAGGTGACCATCAGAGATGGTGGGGGGCACGAATGATGCGTTGGCCAGCACGAGGGTCAGCACGCGGTTCCTCTCCGAAGTGATGCAGTCGACGGGACCGCAGCCTCGTCCCCGGACCACAGGCGGGCGCCGCGACATTGCGGGGGTACCGGTGCGATGCGAGACACGGATGGCGGCAGATGGGCGCCGTCGAAGTGTTCGCCGCCAACGATACCAAACGGTGACCCGTGCTCCGTACCGCAGAAGGGGCCCACGGCATGGCCCGCGGCTCCGTGTCTTCGCCCCTCGGGCGGGTCAGTCGGCGTAGATCCCGCGGCGGGTCCGGGCGAAGACGAGGACCTCCGCGGCCTGCCAGACGAGGATCGTCACGAGGGCGGCGATCGCCGCCGCGTCCGCCCGGACCCAGCCGGGGCGGGGCAGGACCCCCAGCAGCACCGCGAACACCGCGATCTTGAGCACGAACAGCCCCACGCTGACCGGCAGCGCCGCCTCGCGCGCCCGGTCCCAGACGAGTGCCGTCGTCACCCCGGTGAGCGCCGAGAGCGCAAGCACCGCGCCACCGCCCAGCAGGGCGCTCCCGGCTGCCTCCCCGCCGACGGAGAGCAGCCACGCGGCGCACGTGATCGCCAGGGCAACCCCCGCCGCGGCCAGGGACCACCCGAGGATCCCCCACCAGCCGCGGCGGTTCTCCCAGCGGCGCCGGCGTCGGCGACCTCCCGCCCCGGTCACGCGTCCCCCCGCTCGTCCGGGTGGGCCGCGGCGTCGTTCCGGACCGCGCGACGGCGCTCCACGATCGGATGCAGGGTGAGGTAGCCGGCTCCGGCCAGGGCCACGGCGAGCACGGGCAGGACGATCATGGGGTCCACGAAGTTCAGGGACACCGCACCCCATGCCACGAGGAACGCCCAGAGCCAGAGCAGCGCGACGGCCTGCGCCTGGGTGTAGCCGCCGTCCACGAGCTTGTGGTGCAGGTGCCCGCGGTCCGCCGAGAAGGGGCTGGTGCCCTTGGCCGTCCGTCGCAGCACGGCCAGGGCGAGGTCCGCGAGCGGCAGGGCGAGGACGGCTACGGGCAGCAGGATCGGCATGTAGGCGGGGACGTTGCGGAAGCGCATCCCGTCCAGGGCGTTGACGTCGGCGGTCACGGCGACCGCGGCCGCGGCCATCAGCAGGCCGATGAGCATGGCCCCCACCTCGCCCATGAAGATGCGGGCCGGGGCCAGGTTCCACGGCAGGAAGCCCACGCACGCGCCGACGAGCAGGGCCATGAGCAGGGTGGCGAGGTTGGCGTAGTCGAACTGGTTGATGGTCCGCGTCAGCAGATACGAGTAGACGAAGAAGGCCGAGCCGCCGATCAGCGCGACGCCCGCCGCCAGGCCGTCCAGGCCGTCCACGAAGTTGATCGCGTTCATCGTCAGCACCACGGCGAACACCGTGAGGATGACCTGCGTGGTCTCGTTCCCCACCGGGATCCAGCCCACCGGCATCGCCTCGATGCGGATCCCGCCCAGGGCCACCGCGAGTCCGGCCAGCACCTGGCCGGCCATCTTCACCCACCAGCGCAGGTCCCACATGTCGTCGGCGATGCCCACGACGAGCACGACGGCGACGGCGACCAGGAGCCCGCGCATCGCGGCGTCGTCCGCGTAGATCCCCTGGAGGAACGGCACGACTCCCCCGACGGCGAATCCCACCAACACGGCTGCGGCCATGGCCACGCCGCCCAGCTTCGGCACGGGGTGCCGGTGCACGTCCCGCTGGCGCAGCGGGGTGAACACGCGCGCGCGCAGCCCCAGCCGGCGCATGAGGGGCGTCAGGGCCCCGCAGGCGACGGCCGTGACCACGACCAGGACGAGATACGCGCGCATGGGGGCCGGTCAGGCCTCCGGGTCGGCGGGACGCGCCGCGGCGGCGTCGTCGGCGGCCGCGATCCGCTCGGCGGCGAC
>NZ_KV825008.1:0-15982 GCF_001816085.1 Micrococcus sp. HMSC31B01 | reverse complement strand
CGCATGCCCGCCGCCTCCGCCGCCGCGGCCGCCTCGCGGGCCTCGGCGACGTCGATGGTCGAGCAGTCCAGGAACACGGTGCCGGGCCGGGCGGCGGCGAGCAGGCCGCCGTCGCCGTCCTCACCCCGGTAGACGTCCAGCACCAGGCGTCCGTGGGGGAGCATGGTCAGCACGACGTCGGCCTCCGCGGCCGCCGCGGCCGTGTCCGTGACGGTCTCGACGCCGGCCGCGCGGGCCTTCTCGAGGGCCTCGGGGACGAGGTCGAAGCCGAGCACGCGGTGACCCGCGGCGGCGAGGTTGGCGGCCATGGGGCCGCCCATGTGGCCGAGGCCGAGGAACAGAACGGTGGTCATGGGGTCCTCCTGGTCAGGACGGGCTGCGGGGCGGTCAGGAGCCGGCCGGCATCACGAAGCTGGCGCCCTCGCGCACGCCGGAGGGCCAGCGCGTGGTGACGGTCTTCGTCTTGGTGTAGAACTTCAGCCCGTCCGTGCCGTGCTGGTTCAGGTCGCCGAAGCCGGAGGCCTTCCAGTCGCCGAAGGTGTAGTAGGCGATCGGCACGGGGATCGGCACGTTCACGCCGACCATGCCGGTGTCCACGCGGGTGGAGAAGTCGCGGGCGGCGTCGCCGTCGCGGGTGAAGATGGCCACGCCGTTGCCGAACTCGTGCTCGTTCACGAGCGTGAGCGCCTCCTCGTAGTCCTTCGCGCGGACCACGGAGAGCACCGGGCCGAAGATCTCCTCGCGGTAGATGCTCATCTCCGGGGTGACGCGGTCGAACAGGGTGGCGCCCACGTAGAAGCCGTCCTCGTGGCCCTCGACGACGACGCCCCGGCCGTCCTCGACCAGGTCGGCGCCCGCCTCGACGCCGGCCGCGATGTAGCCCTCGATGCGCTCCTTCGCGTCCTTCGAGACGACGGGGCCGAAGTCCGAGGACGCCTCGAGCGACGGGCCGACCCTGAGGTCCTTCACGCGCTCGCGGAGCAGTGCGATCAGGCGGTCGGCGGTCTCCTCGCCGACCGGGACGGCCACGGAGATCGCCATGCAGCGCTCGCCGGCGGAGCCGAAGGCGGCGCCGACCAGGGCGTCGGCGGTCATCTCGAGGTCCGCGTCCGGCATGACCACGGCGTGGTTCTTGGCCCCGCCGAAGCACTGCGCGCGCTTGCCCATGCGGCCGGCGTGGGCGTAGATGGACTGCGCGATCGGGGTGGAGCCGACGAAGCCGACGGCCTTGACGCGCGGGTCCTCGATGAGCGCGTCCACGGCGGCCTTGTCGCCGTGCACCACGTTGAGGGCGCCGGCGGGCATGCCGGCCTCGAGGGCCAGCTCGGCCAGGCGCACCGGGACGGAGGGGTCGCGCTCGGAGGGCTTGAGGACGAAGGCGTTGCCCGCCGCCAGGGCGATGCCGGCCTTCCACAGCGGGATCATCGCCGGGAAGTTGAAGGGCGTGATGCCCACGGCCACGCCGAGCGGCTGGCGGATGGAGTGCACGTCGATGCCGGTGCCCGCGTCGGCGGTGAACTCACCCTTGAGCAGGTGCGGGGCGCCCGCGGCGAACTCCACGACCTCGATGCCGCGCTGGATGTCGCCCTGGGCGTCCGGGAAGGTCTTGCCGTGCTCCTGGGCGAGCACGGTGGCCAGCTCGTTCATGTTCTCGTTGATCAGGTCGACCCAGCGCAGCAGGATGCGGCCGCGGCGCTGCGGGTTCAGCCTCGACCACGCGGCGAAGCCCTCCTCGGCGGAGGCCAGGGCGGCGTCGATCTCCTCGGCGGAGGCCAGCGGCACGCGCCCCGCCACGCCGCCCGTGGCCGGGTGGTAGACGTCGCCGTGCCGGCCGGAGGCGCCTTCGCGCCGCTCGCCGTGCACGAAGTGGGGGATCACGGGGGCGGTCTCGGTGGGCGCGGTCTTCTCGGACATGGGGGCTCCTCGCGGGTCCAGGCGGAAGGGCGGACGTCGGTGGGCGCCGCCCACGGCGGGCGGGGCGGGCCCGGCCGTGCGTGTGATCTGGGTTACTCATCCGCTAATCTAAAATGAGAACGTAGGACATGCAACTATCGAACTCGGGGGGTATCCCGAGGAGGAAGGGAGGGTCCGCCCATGGACCTGTCGAACCAGAGCGCGATCGTCACCGGCGGGGCCTCGGGCCTCGGCCATGCCACCGCCCGCCGTCTGGCGGACGCGGGCGCCGCCGTCGTGGTGGTGGACCTGCCGGACCGCGAGGGCGAGACCGTCCGCGCGGACGCTGTGGCCGCCCTCGGTCCCCGTGCGCGCTTCGTGACGGGCGACGTCACCGCCGAGGACACCGCCCGGGAGGCCGTGGCCGCCGCGCTGGAGGCCGGGCCGCTGCGGGTGCTGGTCAACTGCGCCGGGGTGGCGACGCCGGGCAAGCTCGTGGGTCGCGACGGGCCGCTGTCCGCCGAGGTGCTGAGCCGGGTCCTGGCGATCAACGCGGTCGGCACCGTGTCGATGATGGCCCAGGCCGCCGCCGCGATGAAGGCGCAGGAGCCGCTCGGCGAGGACCGCGGCGTCATCGTGAACACCGCCTCCGTGGCGGCCTACGACGGGCAGATCGGCCAGATCGCGTACTCCGCCTCCAAGGGCGCCGTGGTTGCGCTGACCCTGCCCGCGGCCCGCGAGCTCGCCTCCTCGCAGATCCGCGTGGTCACGATCGCCCCCGGTCTGATGGAGACGCCCATGATGGCCGGCCTGCCCGAGGCCGCCCGCGAGGCGCTGTCCACCAAGACCCCGCATCCGGCCCGGCTCGGCCGACCCGAGGACTACGCGCTGCTCGTCGAGCAGATCGTGTCCAACCCGTTCCTGAACGGCGAGGTCATCCGGCTCGACGGCGCCGTGCGCCTCGAGCCCCGCTGAGCCGGACGGTCCGGAGGCCGGAGGGCGCGTCAGGAGGAGGTGTGCTCCGCCGTCGCGGGCGCGCCGGCGTCGGGGCCGTCGGCCTGGAAGTCGCCGGCCTCGGCGCGGAACCGGCCGAGGACGTCGATGAGGGTGTCCACGTCCGCCGGGTCGAAGCCGGAGCGGCCGAAGACCTCTGCGTTGAGCGTCTCCGTGGCGGCGACGGCGACGCGCCGGCCCTCGTCCGTGAGGGCGAGCACGAGCGCGCGGCGGTCCGACTCGTGGGGGGTGCGCTCCACCAGCCCGGCGGCCTCGAGCCGGTCCACCGCATTGGTCACCGAAGTGGGGTGGACCTGCAGGAGCGCGGACGCCTTGGACATCCGCATCCGCTTCTCGCGCGAGAAGTTCAGCAGCGCCAGCAGCTCGTACCGCGCGAAGGTGAGGCCGTAGGGCTTGAGCGCGGCCTGCGTACGACCCAGCAGGATCTGCTGGGCCCGCATGATGGAGGTGATGGCGGCCATCGGGCGGGCGACGTCACCCCATCCGTGACGCTCCCAGTTCCGGGCGGCCTCCCGGATGGGGTCCTGGGCGAGGGGTGGCTTCTTCATGGCGCTCCAGACTAGCGGCGCACCGGGGGTCCCCCGCCACCGCCGGACGAGGACGGGGCGGCGGCGAGGAACGGCCCGGTCAGCGCTGCAGGTCCAGGTCCTCTTCGCGGAACTCGGTGCCGTAGCCGTCCGGAGCGGCGCCCGTCTGGGCGCGCTCGACCTCGGCCTTGCGCAGCTCCACGCGGCGGATCTTGCCCGAGATGGTCTTCGGCAGCTCGAGGAACTCGATGCGGCGGATGCGCTTGTACGGGGGCAGCTGGGTGAGCGTGAACTGCAGGATCGCCCGGGCGGTCTCCGCGGTGGGCTCGTGGCCCGGGGCGAGGGTGACGAAGGCCTTCGGCACGGCCAGGCGCAGCTCGTCCGGGGTGGGGACGATCGCGCCCTCCATCACGGCCGGGTGCTTGACCAGCACCGACTCCAGCTCGAACGGGGACACCTTGTAGTCCGAGGACTTGAAGACGTCGTCCGCGCGGCCCACATAGGTCAGCACGCCGTTCTCGTCGCGGCGGGCGATGTCACCGGTGTGGAACACGCCGTCGCGGAACACCTCGTCCGTCTTCTCCTGGTTGCCGTAGTAGGACTTCAGCAGGCCCACCGGACGCGGGTCCAGGCGCAGGCAGATCTCGCCCTCCTCGGCCTCCTGGCCCGTGAGCGGGTCGAGCAGGGTGACGTCCATGCCGGGCAGCGGGCGGCCCATGGAGCCGATGACGACCTTCTGGCCCGGGGTGTTGGCGATCTGCAGGGTGGTCTCGGTCATCCCGAAGCCGTCGCGGATCGTGGTGCCCCACGCCTTGTGCACCTGGTCGATCACCTCGGCGTTGAGCGGCTCGCCCGCGGAGATGGTCTTGGTCGGCGGGGTCGTCAGCTGCGCCAGGTCCGCCTTGATGAGCATGCGCCACACGGTGGGCGGGGCGCAGAAGCTCGTGACGCCGTAGCGCTCCATGTTGGCCATCAGGGCCGCGGGGTCGAACTTGCGGGCGTTGTGCACGAAGATCGTGGCCTCCGCGATCCACGGGGCGAAGAAGTTGGACCACGCGTGCTTGGCCCAGCCCGGGGAGGCCACGTTGAGGTGCACGTCGCCCGGCTCCAGACCGATCCAGTAGAGCGTCGTGAGGTGGCCGACCGGGTACGAGGTGTGGGTGTGCTCCACGAGCTTCGGCTTCGAGGTGGTGCCCGAGGTGAAGTAGAAGAGCAGCGTCTCGTCGGCGGGGGTCGGCTCGGCCGGGGTCAGCTCGGTGGCGGCGTCGGCGGCGTCGTCGTAGGAGAGCACGGTGTGGCCGGCGACCTCGGGGGCGCGGCGCGCCGGGCCCTCCGCGAAGACGCCCGGCACGTGCACCAGGTGCAGGCCCTCGCCGACGCCGGCGAACTTGGCCAGGTCCTCGGCGCCGGCCACGGCCCACGCGGCGCCGGCGCGCGTCACGCGGTCCTCGAGGTCCCCGGAGGTCATCTGCGTGGTGGTGGGCACCATGACCACCCGCAGCTTGATGCAGGCGAGCATGAACTCCCACAGCTCCACCTGGTTGTTCAGCATCAGGATGAGGCGGTCGCCGCGGCGCAGGCCCTGCGCGGAGAGCCAGTTCGCCACCCGGCTGGAGGCCGCGGAGAGCTCGGCGAAGGTGCGTTCGGTGCTGCGCCCGTCGTCCTCGGCGATGATCAGCGCCGGCACGTCCGCGCGGGCCGGGTCCTGGGCCAGGCGGTCGAACCAGTCGAAGCCGAAGTTGAAGTGCTCGAAGCGGGGCCACTCGAACTCGGCGCGGGCGCGCTCATAGTCGGTCTGGCACTCGACCAGCAGGTCGCGGGCCGCGCGGAACACCTCCGTCGGTGACGGGGCGGCGACGGCGGTGGGGTCCTGGACGGTCATGGGTCCCTCCTCGGGATGGCTGCTGAACGGATCCTTGGCCGGGGGCCTGTGATCTGGAACACTACTGGCAGACCTGGATAGTTGGAAGTCCTACAGTCGGATTCGCGGCGAAACCGCCCGCCGTCGTCGGACCGCCCCCGAAGGAGAGCCATGACCGCCATCGCCGACCGCCCCGTCCCCGACTCCGGCGCGCCCGCCGCCCCTCCCGGCCTGCCCCACGTGGACCTGCTCCGTCTGCGGGACCGCCTCGAGCCGGCCGAGCGTGCCCGGCTCGACGCGATCGAGGACCACCTGCAGACCCGCGTGCGGCCGCACCTGACCCGGTATTGGGACGCCGAGGAGTTCGCGTTCGACCTGCTGCCGGGCCTGGCCGAGCTGGGTCTGGGACGCCTCGTCCTGGACGGCTCGTCCTCGCTGTTCCAGCAGCTCGTGCACGCGGAGATCGCCCGTGTGGACCTGTCCCTGTCCGCCCTCGTGGGCATCCACAACGAGCTCAACCTCGGCATGATCGCCGGCCTGGGCTCAGAGCGTCAGAAGGCCACGTGGCAGGGGCGCCTCGAATCCTTCGACGCCCTGGGCGCGTTCTGCCTCACCGAGCCGGACCACGGCTCGGACATCGCCGGAGGCCTCGCCACCACCGCCACCCGCGACGGCGACGAGTGGGTCATCCGCGGCGCCAAGCGCTGGATCGGGGCCGGCACGATCGCCGACGTCGCGCTCGTCTGGGCGCGCGACACCGCCGACGGCGAGATCAAGGGCTTCGTGGTGCCCACCGACACCCCCGGCTACGAGGCCACCAAGATCAGCGGGAAGATGGGCCTGCGGATCATGCAGAACGCGGACATCACCCTGGACGTGCGCCTGCCCACGGACGCGATCCTGCCCGGCGCCACCACCTTCGCCGCCACCCGCGCCCTGCTGCGCGACTCGCGCATGTGGGTCGGCTGGCAGGGCGTCGGCGCGCAAATGGGCGTGCTGGACGTGCTGCGCTCCTACGCGCTGCGGCGGCAGCAGTTCGGTC
The DNA here is from genome assembly GCF_001816085.1 of Micrococcus sp. HMSC31B01. Classification (NCBI taxonomy): domain Bacteria; kingdom Bacillati; phylum Actinomycetota; class Actinomycetes; order Micrococcales; family Micrococcaceae; genus Micrococcus; species Micrococcus sp. HMSC31B01. The sequence continues at coordinate 9,645 of NZ_KV825008.1, read as the reverse complement.
GCCCGCTGGCCGCGTTCCAGCTGATCCAGGCCCAGATCGCCGAGGTCGCCGGCAACCTGGCCGCCTCCGCCGGGATGATGCTCCAGGTGGACGCCCTGCGGCAGGAGGGGCGGATGGAGATGATGCACGCGGCGATGGCCAAGGCCACCTCGACCCGGCTGGCCCGGTCCTCGGCGGCGCTCGCCCGCGACGCCCTCGGCGGCAACGGCCTGCTCACGGAGCACGAGATCGCCAAGATCATGGGGGACGTGGAGGCCATCTACTCCTACGAGGGCTCCTACGGCATGAACACCCTGATCGTGGGGCGTGCCCTCACGGGCGTCTCGGCCTTCGTGTGAGCCACGCGTCCTGCAGGTCCTGGATCAGCGGGCGGTGGGCGATGAGCAGCAGCACGCCGGCCACCGGGATGACCACCTCGAAGCCCAGCCAGAGGTAGCCGGCCGCGCCCGCCACCCCGCCCAGGAAGAACAGGGCCACGAGCAGCGCCAGCAGTCCCACGCGCCGCGGTTCCCCGACGACGGGGGCCGCGGCCGCGGGCGCGTTGCGGTACAGGATCTTGCCGAGCTCGACGCCGATGTCCGTGACCATGCCCGTCACGTGCGTGGTGCGGATCGGCCACGCCCCGATGCGGGTGATCAAGGCGTTCTGCAGGCCCATGGTGAAGCACAGCACGGCCACCACGACCAGCGGCCGGTGCGCATCGCGGACGTGCTCGGCGAGCAGGCCGAACACCAGCATGCCGACGCCCTCGAGCAGGAGGATGTTGGCGTAGCGCGAGCGGAGGCCGTTGACCCGGCCCCAGTTGAACACCAGCGCGCAGACGACCGCGCCCAGGATGAACATGGCCAGCGCGAGCAGGCCCGTGCCGACCAGACCCGGGGCGTGGAGGACCGCCGCGTCCGCCATGGACGCCACGATCCCCGTCATGTGGGACGTGTACGTGGCCACGGCGACGAAGCCCACGGAGTTGAGGATCCCCGCGATCGCGGTCAGCACCAGCGCCAGGTGGGTGTTGCGGCGCACGGTGCGCTCGGGGGCGCACAGGTTGAGCACCCCGCCACCCTACGACCGGACGCCGCCGTCGGCGCCGACGCGGGAGGCGCTGTCGTCGACGCCTCCCTCACCGTGCCCGGGCTCAGTAGCTGGAGTAGCCGTCCTCCGACAGGGTGTGCTTCTCGTCGCCGGTGATGGCGGGGTTGAACACCGAGATCAGGTGCATGTCCTCGGTGCCGCCGCGCAGGTCGTGCGGCTCGTGGTCCGGCAGGACGTAGATGACACCCGGCGTGATCTCGTGGACGGTGCCGTCCGGCTCCACCACGGAGCCGTTGCCCGCGATGCAGTAACAGGCCTCCTTGTGGTTGCGGTACTGGAGCTTCGAGGACGATCCGGCGCGCACGATCGTGTGGGCGACGGCGAAACCCATCTCGTCCTTCGCGGTGATGAGGCGTTCGGAGGTGCCTCCGCCCCACTCGACCTTCTCGACGTCGTTCCGGCTACGGGTGTACATGGCGTTCCTTTCGGCGAGCTCTGCGGGTCGGGCAAAGGGCCGTAGCCCTGGCTCCATCGTAGGGATGCCCGTCTCAGACCATAAGGGGCAACACGTGGGGGCTCATATGGGATGAAATAGTCCAGATCCACTATGATGTGCATCATACCCGGCATACGCTTCATCTTGACCCATGCGGGCCGGAGATGGAGGAGACGCGATGGCAACGCAGGCGAGGGATGGCCGGTTCTCCAATGAGGTGTTGCCCCAAGACGAGAGGCCTAGTCGTTTCGGTCCGGGGCTAATCATCGCCGCGTCCTTCATCGGGCCGGGGACCATCACAACCTCCATCGTTACCGGAGCCGAGCAGGGATTCGTCCTGGCCTGGGCTGTCGTCTTCTCAATTTTGGCCACCATCGTCTTGCAGGAGATGTCGGGACGGTTGGGCCTCGCGACCCGCATGAGTCTCGGACACGCTCTGCGCGAGGTGTTCTCCTCGGTGCCGGCACGACTTGTCATGGCGATCCTCGTCGTCGCGGCGATCGGCATCGGAGGGGCGTCCTACGCCGGTGGTGACACAGTCGGCACCGCCCTCGCCTTAACTAGTGTGACCGGACTCAGTCAGCCCGTGGTCGTCATCGGGATCGTCCTCACGATCGGCATTCTGCTCTGGACAGGCAGCTACAAACTGATCGAGCGGGTGCTGACCGTCATGGTCGGGTTATTGGGGCTGCTGTTCATCGTCACTGCAGTCCTAGTTCAGCCTCCGATCGGCGACCTCTTGATGGGCATGTTCATTCCCCGGCTGCCACCCGGCACGGCGTTGCTGGCGGTCGCACTGATCGGGACCACCGTGGTCCCTTACAACCTCTTCCTGCACGCGAGTTTGGTGCAGGAGAAATGGGGGCCGGGTCTGGATTCGCGGGAATCTCTCCGAGCGGCGAGAACGGACACGGCGGTGTCGATCTCCGTCGGAGGTGTAATCACTCTGGCCGTGATGGCGACGGCGTTCGGTGGGATGTACGTCAAGGGCATGCAGGCCGAGACCGGTCGGGACCTCGCCTCCGCCCTGGAACCCCTCCTCGGGGACGCGGCTGGCTGGGTGTTCGCGGCGGGCATGTTCGCGGCCGGGTTCACGTCCGCCGTAGCTGGCCCGCTCGGCGCGGCGTACGCGATTGCCGGCACACTGGGCCAGGACACCGATCTGCGCAGCGTCCCTGCTCGCATCGTGTGGGGCGCAGTCCTTGCGATCGGTGCCCTCATTGCCCTGACGGGAACGAATCCCACGGAGGTCATCGTCATCGCACAGGCGGCGAACGGGCTTCTCCTGCCCATCGTGGCCGTATTCCTGATGGTCGTGATGAACAGTCGTCGGCTGATGGGCTCGCATCGGAACGGCCCACTGGCCAACGCCCTGGGAGGGCTTGTCTGTCTTGTCGTCATCGGGCTCGCGGTTTACCAGCTGGGCGGGCTTGCCGGGCTGTGGGATTGAGGCCCGGCGATGACGCGCGCCGCCGAATGACGTCCCTTACCGACTGTCGTGAGCCGACGGCATGCGACTGAGTCATTCCTCCCGTCACCCGTTTCCTGAACGAAAGCGCTTCGACACGCCGCCGTTTCATCAACGAAAGACCTCGACACGCCCCGTCCGGCCCCTCCCGGTCGCCCTGTGACGCGGCCTACACGTGTGGGATACTGGCGGCACGCCGCATGCCCCGCGCGGGAGAGCGTCGGCGCGCGTCCTGCCCCGGCCGGCCGCGTGAGCAGGCCGCCGAAGGAGCAAACCCTCCCCGGGAATCTCTCAGGCATCCGTACCGCGTGGGGTCAGGCGCTCTGGAAAGCGTCTCACTCCGTCGCGCCCGCGTCCGGACCGAGACCACCGACGGTGCAAGCCGCCCACCCGGGCGTCGGAAACTCTCAGGTCCATGACAGAGCGGGGAGGAGCAGACCCACGCCGTGACCACGGCAGGATCCCCCCGGAGGTACCCCGTGACCAGCCCCCAGACCACCGAGAGCACGACCGCGCTGCCCCACGAGCGCGTCGAGCCCAAGGACACCGCCTCGGCCCCCTTCGTGGCCCGCCACATCGGCCCGCGCCCCGCGGACGTCGAGCACATGCTGCAGACCCTGGGCTACGACTCGCTCGAGGCCCTCGTGGACACCGCCGTCCCCGCCGGCATCCGCCAGCCGAAGCCCCTCGAGCTGCCCGCCCCGCTGACCGAGTCCGCGGTCCTGGAGCAGCTGCGCGAGATCGCCGGCCGCAACGTCATGAAGACCCAGATGATCGGGCAGGGCTTCTCGGACACCGTCACCCCGGGCGTCATCCTCCGCAAGGTGCTGGAGAACCCGGCCTGGTACACGGCCTACACGCCGTACCAGCCGGAGATCTCCCAGGGCCGCCTCGAGGCCCTCCTGAACTACCAGACGATGGTCCAGGACCTCACCGGCCTGGACATCGCCAACGCCTCTCTGCTGGACGAGGCCTCCGCCGCCGCCGAGGCCGTGCTCCTCATGCACCGCGCCAACCGCCGCAGGACCGACGGCGTCACCCTCCTCGACGCGGACCTCTTCCCGCAGACCCTCTCCGTGGTGCGCCTGCGCGCCGAGGCCGTGGGCATCGACGTGCGCGTGGCCGACCTCTCCGCAGGCATCCCGGAGGACGTCCGCGCCGAGGTCGAGGAGAAGGGCCTGTGCGGCGTCGTGCTGCAGCAGCCCGGCGACTCCGGCCGCATCCACGACCACGCCGCCGTCATCGCGCAGGCCAAGGAGGCCGGCGCCCTCGTGACCGTCGCGGCGGACATCCTCTCCCTCGCCCTGATCACCCCGCCCGGGGAGCAGGGCGCGGACATCGCCGTCGGCTCCACGCAGCGCTTCGGCGTGCCCCTGTTCTTCGGCGGCCCCCACGCCGCCTACATGGCCGTGAAGGAGGGCCTGCAGCGCAGCATGCCGGGCCGCCTCGTGGGCGTCTCCCACGACGACGCCGGCAAGCCCGCCTACCGCCTCGCCCTCCAGACGCGCGAACAGCACATCCGGCGCGAGAAGGCCACCTCCAACATCTGCACCGCCCAGGCGCTGCTCGCGATCGTCGCCTCGATGTACGCCGTCTACCACGGCCCCCAGGGCATCGCCCGCATCGCGCGCCACGCCCACGCCCAGGCCGTCCGCCTGGCGGAGGCGCTGCGGGCCGGTGGCGTCGAGGTCGCCGAGGAGCACTTCTTCGACACGGTCACCGTCCGCGTGCCCGGCCGGGCCGAGCAGGTCCTGCAGGCCGCCGAGGAGAACGGCGTGAACCTGCGCCTGGTGGACGCGGACACCCTGCGGATTGCCGCCGATGAGACCACCGTCGACGCCGACCTCGTGGCCGTCCTGACGGCGTTCGGCCTGGACGCGGGCTCCCTGCCGGCCTCCGCGCACGAGGGCGCCGTGGCCACCCCGGCCGTGCCGGAGTCGCTGCGCCGCTCCTCCGCGTTCATGACGCACCCGGTGTTCAACACCCACCACTCGGAGACGAAGATGCTGCGCTACCTGCGCCGCCTCTCCGGCTACGACCTGGCGCTGGACCGCACCATGATCCCGCTGGGCTCGTGCACCATGAAGCTCAACGCCACCGCGGAGATGGAGGCCATCTCCTGGCCCGAGTTCTGCTCCATCCACCCGTTCGCGCCCGACCACCAGACCGAGGGCTGGCGGTTCCTGATCGCGGACCTGGAGGCCAAGCTCGCCGAGATCACCGGCTACGCGGGCGTCTCGGTGGCCCCGAACGCCGGCTCGCAGGGTGAGTTCGCGGGCCTGTGGGCCATCCGCCAGTACCACCTGGCCCGCGGCGAGGGCGAGCGGGACATCTGCCTGATCCCGGCCTCCGCCCACGGCACCAACGCGGCCTCGGCCGTGCTGGCGGGGCTGAAGGTCGTCGTCGTCGCCACCGCCGACGACGGCACGATCGACGCCGCCGACCTGGACGCCAAGATCGCGGCGAACGAGGGCCGCATCGCGGCCATCATGATCACCTACCCCTCCACGCACGGCGTCTACGACGCCGACGTCAAGGAGGTCTGCGCCACGGTGCACGCCGCGGGCGGCCAGGTGTACATCGACGGCGCCAACCTCAACGCGCTCGTGGGCCTGGCCCAGCCGGGCGAGTTCGGCGGAGACGTCTCCCACCTGAACCTGCACAAGACGTTCTGCATCCCGCACGGCGGCGGGGGCCCGGGCGTGGGCCCCGTGGCGGTGGGCGAGCACCTCGTGCCGTACCTGCCCTCCCGCGAGGCCCTGATGACCGCGGCCCCGCACGGCTCGGCCGGCGTGCTGCCCATCTCCTGGGCCTACATCCACCTGATGGGCGCCGAGGGCCTGCGCTCCGCCACCGCGCACGCGCTGCTGGGCGCCAACTACATCTCCCGCCGCCTCGCGCCCCTCTACCCGACGCTGTACACGGGCAACGACGGCCTCGTGGCGCACGAGTGCATCCTCGACCTGCGCGAGCTCACGGCCCGCACGGGCGTGACCGCCGAGGACGTGTGCAAGCGCCTCATCGACTACGGGTTCCACGCCCCCACCCTGGCGTTCCCCGTGGCCGGCACGCTCATGGTGGAGCCCACCGAGTCCGAGGACCTCGAGGAGATCGAGCGGTTCATCGAGGCGATGGAGGCCATCCACGCCGAGATCACCGCCGTCACCCCGGAGACCGTGGCGGACTCCGTCCTGCGTCGCGCCCCGCACACCCTCAACGTCCTGATGGCCGACGAGTGGGATCGCCCCTACTCGCGCGCCCAGGCGGGCACGCCGGTGCCGAGCCTGCGTCTGGACAAGTACCTGCCGCCGGTGGGCCGCATCGACGGCGCCTACGGCGATCGCAACCTCGTGTGCTCGTGCCCGCCGCCCGAGGCGTTCGAGGGCGCCGTGGCCGACACCGCCGACGAGGACTGAGAGGATCACCCCCATGAGCGATTCGACGCGCAACTCCCCGCTGCACCCGGTCCACGAGGCCGCGGGCGCCACGTTCACGGACTTCGGCGGCTGGAACATGCCCCTGAAGTACGGCTCCGAGCTGGCCGAGCACAAGGCCGTCCGCACCTCCGCCGGCCTCTTCGACCTCTCCCACATGGGCGAGATCCGGGTCACCGGCCCGGAGGCCGGGGCCATGCTGGACCACGCCCTCTCGAGCGTGCTCTCCACGTTGAAGCCCGGCCGCGCCAAGTACGCCCTGTGCCTGACGGACGCCGGCACCATCCTGGACGACACGATCGTCTACCGGATGGACGACGGCGAGGCCGGCTCCGAGCCCGACTACCTGGTGGTGCCCAACGCCGGCAACATCGCCGCGGTCCACACCGCCCTGAACCAGCGAGCCTCGGGCTGGGACGCCGTCGTCGAGGACGAGTCCTCGACCACCGCCCTCGTGGCCGTGCAGGGCCCGCAGGCCGAGAAGATCCTCGCCCGGGCCATGCCGGAGGCCGCGGCGCAGCTGGCCGAGCTGAAGTACTACGGCCACCTGACCCTGACCGTGCCCACGGACGCCGGCGACGTCACCGCCGTCGTCGCCCGCACCGGCTACACCGGCGAGGACGGCTTCGAGCTGTTCCTGCCCGCCGCCTCCACCGCCGAGGCCGGCGACCGCGGCTCCGCCGTGTGGAACACGATGCTCTCGGCCGCGGACGAGGCGGGCGTGGAGCTGACGCTGTGCGGGCTCGCCTCGCGGGACTCGCTGCGCCTCGAGGCGGGCATGCCGCTCTACGGCAACGAGCTGGACACCGGGCACCAGCCGCACGCCTCCGGCGTCGGCTTCGCGGTGCCCGCGAGCAAGGAGGCCGACTTCGTCGGCCGGTCCGCGCTGGTCGGCAGGGACGACGTCGAGGAGGTCCTCGTGGGGCTGCAGGGCGCGGGTCGGCGTGCCGCCCGGCACGGTTACGCCGTGCTGGACGAGTCCGGCGAGCGGGTGGGCGAGGTGACCTCGGGCGCCCCCAGCCCGACCCTCGGACACCCCATCGCCCTGGCCCGTGTCCGCCGCGACGTGGCCGCCGAGGGCACGTCCCTGCAGGTGGACCTGCGCGGCCGCGGCGAGCCGTTCACCGTGGTGGCCACGCCGTTCTACCGCCGGGAGCGCTGAGCCCGACGCAGCCGTCCCTCGGCCCGCCGCTCGGCGGTCCCGGGGCCCTTCGCTAGACTCGGGCTCCGGGCCGTCGTCGCGGCCCCCCGTCCCGCCGTCCACCTGCAGGAAGTCCGCATGACTCACGTCGCCGCCCGTGCCCGGGTCCCCCTGAAGGGGCTGCTGGTCTTCCTCGCCGTCGCCGCCGTCCTGCTCCTGCTGGGCATCGTCACCGTCCTCCGCGGCGTGGCCGCCGACGCCGCCCGCGTGGACATCGTCACCGTGCTGGACGGCAACACCGTGGTGGTGAACCAAGGCGGCACCGAGCGGACCGTGGTCCTCGCCGGCGTCACGAGCGCGGGCCGCAACCCGGAGGGCCTCAAGGTCGGCCCCAACCTCTGCATGGGGGAGGAGTCCTACTCCTGGCTGCGTGATCGGCTCCCGCAGGGGGCGACCGCGAGCATGACCACCTCGGACGAGGGCGCGCCCGAGGGGATGGAGAGCGCGGTCATCTCGATCGGCGGCGGCACCGTCAACGTGGCCATGGCGGAGGCCGGCATGGCCGCCCCCACGGAGGTCGCCGTCGGCAAGCGCCTGGCGGAGGAGATCGCCCAGGCCAATCAGGAGGCCGTGGGTCGCGGCGTGGGGCTCTACGACATCGAGGAGCCCTGCACGTACCAGAACCGGCTCTACGAGGCCCAGTTCGCCCTGGAGCAGATCCCGGAGGACGCGGAGGCGTCCCTGACGAAGATCGACGAGCGAGCGGTGGAGTACGCGGCCGGCCTGGACCAGGTGCGCCTGGTGCAGCAGGAGATCCGGGCCCTCGACCCGGAGAACGGCACGTTCGCCGACCTCGCCTACGGGCCGGCCAAGGAGTCGCTCCTGGCCGAGGCGGACCCGGTGGTGGAGCACGGGATGCAAGTCCTGAAGGACCTCAACACGCGGCGCAACGAGATCGCGGCCCGCGGCTGACCCCGCCGCGCTCAGTCCAGGGCGAGGGTGACGAGCCCGAGCTGGGCCGCCCGGATGATCAGCTGGACGCGGTCGCGGACCTCCAGCTTGGCCATGATCCGCGTGAGGTTGGCCTTGACCGTGGACTCGGAGACGAAGAGGTTCGCGGCGATCTCCGGGTTCGACTGACCCCTGGCCAGCAGCCGCAGCACGCCCAGCTCCCGCTCGGTGAGGTCGGAGCCGTCGGGGCTGCCGGGCTGCACCGAGGTGGGGCCCACCGTCGGCCGGTCCCGCTCGATCGAGGCGAGCAGCTTGGTCGCCACGGCGGGGGAGAGCACGGACTCGCCGCGATGGACGGCCTGAATGGCGCCCAGGATGGCCGGCGGCTCCGCGTCCTTGAGGAGGTAGCCGCCCGCTCCGGCGCGCAGGGCCGGCACGAGGTAGTCCTCGGACGTGAACGTGGTGATCGCCAGGACCCGGATCGCGGGGTGGGTGTCCTTGATCCGGCGTGTGGCCTCCACCCCGTCCATCAGGGGCATCTGCATGTCCATCAGGACCACGTCCGGCTCGATGGCGGCGCACGCCTCCACGGCTTCGACGCCGTTGGCGACCACACCCACGCAGGTCATGCCGGGGGCAGAGTCGACGAGCACGCGGAGCGCGCCGCTCATGAGCGGCTGGTCGTCGGCGATCAGGATGCGCAGCTCTTCGGACACGCACGTCAGCGTAACCGGTGCTGTGGCGCATGCCACCTTGTCGGCGTCGGGGCGAGGCCGGGGTGCCCGCCGGCCGTCATCTGCGCCATGCCGCGGCGCGGCCTGTGCGCGGCGTGCACCATTTGTGACGGGCGTCATACATACTGGGGCCATGAAGACTCGCGCTCTCCTCGCTTCCGCTCTCCTGCTCGCCTCCACCCTCGTCGGCGCTCCGGCCGCCGCCGCCTCGGCGGCCTCGGCCGAGGACGACGTCGTCACGACCCTGGGCCTCGGCAAAGGCACTGCGGAGTGGACGTGCCGCCACTTCGGCATCTGGTGCGACTGACCCCGGGGCGGTCCGCCCCCGATGCCTGATTCGAGCCCATCGACCCCCTCCGTCCGGAGCGGCGCGCCCTCCCGGGCGCGCC